>JBIIJA010000347.1:0-3058 GCA_044234195.1 Cyanobium sp.
GCACCACCTTGAGCAGGCCTGCGCGGGCTTGAGGGCCAGGGTGGCCGAGCGGCCAAACGATGGGAAGGCCTGGCGCCTTCTGGCCACAGCCGAGCACACCGCCGAGAGACCCGATGGGGCCATTGAGGCGCACCGAGGGGCCCTGGCCGTCGATCCCAACCACCTCCCCACCCTTCTGGCCATCAGCCGCCTGCTGGTGGAACGGGGGCAGATCGACGAAGCCATGCCTTGGCTGATGAATGCCCTGGCCATTGCTCCCGATGAACCTGATGTGTTGAGCCTCAACGGCTGTGCCCTCAAATCGATCGGCGAAGTGCCCCAGGCCATCGACCTGTTCCGCCGAGCTCTGGATCTACAGCCCAGCCATCTAGAAGCCTCCATGTTTCTCGGAGGCAGCCTCTCCGATCAAGGCCTGTTCGCGGAAGCCGAAAAGGTGTTTCGCAAGGCCTTGGAGAGCTTTCCCGGAGACATCGAACTCCGCAGCAGGCTGGCCTCAGCGCTGCGCAGCCTTGGTGATTTAGAGGGTGCAGTGAGGATCTACAAAGAACTTCTGGAGGAAGTGCCTGATGCGCAGGGAGCTTTCAACAATTTGATGTTCACCTATTCCATTAGTGCTTTGGCCACACCTGAAGAGGTGCTCAACACCGCACGGATGTTTTGGCAAAGACAAGGGGTGGATCCTGAGGCCCCCAAACCGGCTCCCCTGCAGGTGAACGGGCGCCCTCTGAGGGTGGGGTTGCTTTCGGCGGATATCGGCAACCATGTGGTGGGTCGGTTTCTCGATCCCCTCTTGCGACACCACGATCCCAAACGCTGCCAGCTGGAGCTGATTTCCATGTATCGGCGCTACGAGGCCACCAGCGAGACGCTGATCACCTTGGCCGATGGGTTTCACAGCCTGCAAGGCCTACCAAGAAGCCAGGCCCGAGACCTGCTCAGGCAGCAGAACTATGACCTGATTGTGGACACATCCGGCTACACCCGCGGCAGCGGGATCCATTTGCTGGCAGAGCGTTGCGCCCCGGTGCAAGCCCATTACATCGGCTACCACGCGACAACGGGGTTGGCCACCATTGATTGGTTCATAGGCGATGAGGAGACAGCGGACCCCGACCTTCAGGATCAATTCAGTGAGCGCCTCTACCGCCTACCCGGACCCTGGTTGGCCTATCCCAGTGATCCGACCTTTCCGGAAGCCAAGGCTCTCATGCAAACGGAGCGGCCTGTGCTTGGCTCTTTTTGCCAGGTGAGCAAAATTACTGAGGCCACCTTGGAGTTTTGGGGCGCGGCTCTGCGGGCGGTGCCAGAGGCCTTGCTGGTGCTCAAAGACAGGGGATTACAGGATCCTGCCGTGCGGGAACGTTTGGAAAACGCCCTGACGACCCACGGGGTGGAACCGGAGCGGATCTGGTTTTTACCCCCGGTTGTGGACTGGAAGGACCACGTGGATCACTACAACGTCCTCGATGTGGCGCTGGACACGACACCATGGAGCAGCGCCACGACGGGTTTTGAAGCTTTGGCCATGGGTGTGCCCCTGATCGCGATCAGGGGCAATAGCATGGCCGCAAGGATGAGCAGCTCGCTGGTGAAAGGCGCAGGCCATTCGGAATGGGCAGTAAAAAACCCCGAAGAACTTGTTGCCTTATTGAAAACCCAACTCCACAATTTAACCTCTTTGAGGGAGGACAAAAAAGAGAGACAAATCCAGCACCAGGAGCAATTGTTGGGCAGAGTTGAAGGCTATTGCGAATCAGTCTGGACTGCTTTCGCGGATATCTGCCAAGGTGAATTTGGCGGTGCAAATTAGAATTTAACTGATGGTGCAACTCATGTCGCCGAGGGAAGAAACATTAATTGTGACCTGGGTCCCCACACCATTGCCATTGGTATAATCCTGCAAACACCTCAACCCACCGATCGAGCCAACGTTGGCCCAGCTTCCAGTGAACGTTCCACCATTTGATGCACATAGATTACTAGGATCTGCAAAGGTGGGCGCCGTACCAACCTGAGAGACAATAAAGGTGGCACATTCTTTTGCCAAACCAACTTTTTCACCAATTGTCGCCCCGGCGGCTGCAGCCTTGCGAGCTTCGAGATACTTGGGAATAGCTACTGCCGCAAGAATGCCGACAATGGCAACAACAATCATGAGCTCAATTAGGGTAAAACCTCTCTGAGATCCTTTGCGATCTCGCAGTTTTTGGAGTAACGCGAGTTGAGTTTGTGTGCGCATAATTGAAGCAAATGCTCCCAAACCCTAAGGGCCAACCCCAAAAATTGTCAAATTGTCTTTTGGTAACAGCTGGAATCGTTTCATATGCTACCTATGGAGGCCGAAAATGGTTTGGTGGTGGAGCTGGCCCCTTGCAAAGAGGCCGCGCCAGCCACAACTCCTTGCAAGACAGGCGGCGGGGGGCATGCTGCAGCTGCTGCACCCCTAGCTCGGCCTCCAGTTCGGAGGCCTAGCGGCTCTTGGTGGGCTTGGGCATGCTGAACGCTTCGCTTGCGGTGTGGAAACCACCCGACTGAACCAGGCGTACCAGCACTAGAGCAGCCTTGAAATCAAACTGACCCATATATAGGACGGTTTATCCCGGGATTCTGGGATTGTCCTGAAGCTATATCCATTGCAAACTATCTACACGAAAGCAAGGGTCGAAAGGCCTGCCCCGGCTCATCAACTCATAGGCCACCCCTGATCCGACAGGACGAGACCATGCCCCCTTCCACGCACCCGTCTCAATTTGACTTGAAAGCCTGCACCCATACCTCGTGGAGCTGCGGTCTCAGCAACAATGGATCACTCGATGAGGGCAGAAATGTGGTCAAAGGCCAGGCGCAGCTGTTTCTTAAGTTGAAATTTGGTAAGACGACAACTTTCAGCAACCTCGGCGCCCACATTGGTCATCCACTCAGGGATAACAACCATCAAAAGCTGAGTGACGTAGTTCCTCCCAGCGGAACATTCCTAGTGACAACATTGGAACTGACGCCACCCACCAGCTCTCTTGTTTTCCCATTCTTTGGGATCACCTCATGAGCCTGTCTCCCT
>JBIIJA010000418.1:0-3050 GCA_044234195.1 Cyanobium sp.
CGACATGCGGAAGGGGAATATCTCATTAATATCGACGACGATTTACAGAATCCACCGGAGGAAGCTCTTCGGCTTCTTGAACATGCCCAAAGCCATCAACTCGATGTTGTTTACGGAAACTATATCGACAAGAAGCATAATGTTTTTAGAAACCTCGGAAGTGCTTTTGCAAATTACACAGCTCGACTTTTACTTGATCTTCCCGACTCTTTCTACCTTTCGAGTTTTCGTTGCATCAGTCGATTGATTGCCGAGAAAATCACCATCGTTCAAAGCCCATACGTCTACATTGATGGTTTGCTCTCACAGTCTACCAATCGTATCGGCAGCCTTGATGTGATGCATGATCCGCGGGATTCTGGATCAAGTGGTTACAACTTGCGAAGGCTCATTCGATTGTGGCTCGTCATCCTCACAAGTTTTTCCCTTATGCCATTACGCGCGGCCACCGTTGTGGGCATAAGTGCTGCAGCAGCAGGCGCTGTAAGCCTCATTTACATTCTAATGAGTTCTTTGTTTGGGACCAAAGAAGTTGCAGGTTGGTCGTCTGTTATTTCCTCAATTCTGTTTTTCGGTGGGATACAGTGCCTTTTATTAGGGTTACTCGGGGAATACATCGGTCGAATCTATTTAACAGTGTATGGCAAACCTCAAGCGCACATTCGCACAATTGAGTGGTCTGGAAGGCTTAAACAATCGATCGAGGCTCAGCCCGTCCCCGCTCAAAGTGCATAATGCCACCACTACCTCAACGACATTCTGGCCATCTGCTTCGCTTCACGGTTGTGAGATTTGGCCTTGTTGCTCTCTTCGGGGAGGCCTTGTATTTTTTACTCTACGGACTCCTTCTCTCCCTCACCGACAGTACATCCACCGCCCTCGCAGTTGCAGGAGGCATTTGCATCATCGTTAATGCGTATATTCACTCTTGTATCACATTTAGAGTAAAATTTAGCTGGAAGCTATTGATCGGTTATTTACAGATTCAGCTTGTGGGATTTGTTTTGGCTTTTTTCATTGGTCTTGCCCTTGAGAGGGCTGGTACAGACAAATGGTTAATCGCTCTGGTCACTTACATCTTTTGGGCAGGGCTTTCATTTCTCCTCACGAAGATTCTCTACCGTAGCGGAGAAAGCCGTTCTGCGGTATATTCCCTGTCTGAGATTCAAAAAAGGTGAGTCCCAATGCACATTGATGAGTACCGGAAGCTAGCTGAAGTAGAGGACAATATGTGGTACTTTCATGCTCTCAATCAGCGTATGCTAATTCCACTTGCCCCCTGGCAGGGGAAGGTTGCTCAGCTACTTGACGCCGGTTGCGGCACTGGCGGTCTGATTCGTGCTCTTCATAAGCATGAACCTCTTTGGTCAATAACTGGACTGGATTTCTCTCCACTTGCCTGTTCCCTTGCCCAAGAACGTACCGGCGTTGACATTGTCGAAGGCTCTATCACAGATCTTCCCTTCCCAGACCAGAGCTTTGATATCTTAACTAGCGCAGATGTGATCTCCCAGGTCGAGGATGCATCCGTTGCCATTCGTGAATTTGCACGTGTGTTGCGGCCCGGTGGAATGCTTGTCGTTAACGTCGCCGCTTATCAATGGATGTGGTCGTACCACGACGATACCTGCGAAACCCATCACAGATTTCGTAGAAGCGAGTTGTTGCAAATGGTCCGATCCTGCGGTCTCCAGCCTCAGCAAGCGAGTTACGCCAACATGATGATCTTTCCACTCATTATCGCTCGAAGGAAGTTACTTCCTCCAAGCTCGCCTACAAGTGATGTGCAACCCTATCCTCCGGCTGTGGATAAAATCTGTGGAACCTTGTCTCGCCTAGAGCAAGCTTGGGTGAAACAAGGAGGGACGTTACCAACCGGGTGTTCGGTATTCATCGCTGCCCGTAAATCTTAAGCCCAAGGTTAGAGACAAAAATTTAGACATATTTCAGCAAATCCATCAGTTCTAGCTTTAATAAGTATAGTACGCTCTGCACTCAGAATATTGATCCCCTCAGATGAGCAAGGTCTTTGGGAAAGCATGGTGGATTCCAGTGCTGATTGCCATTCTCCTCTTGGCTCATAACTACTGGGGTTTCAGGATCCCTCGCGAAATCCATCCGGATGAGACTTGGACGATGGATATGATTATCATGACTCCTTCACGATTGCCATATTCCATCTTGACGGAGGAGAACCATCCACCACTGTACTATTTTCTTTTGAAGATTTGGAGTGCTATCGCAGGATCAGCCGTACCCAAACGAAGAATACTTCGTTTTCTGTTTAGTTGCATCACGCTTTCCTTTATTGCAGCATTTTATCGTTACTACCGTCGAGATGAGATCATTTTTGTTCTCGGTTTAATTGCAACCAACCCTCTTTTTACCTATTACTCAGCAACGGTAGCGCCCCTGGTTGATTACTTATTATCTATCAGCCTTCTTCCTGGCCATCACCCACTATTTTGGAACTTTATATATTTGGTGTATTGTTATCCTCAACTTTTTCACACCAATTCGAAAGGTAGAGACCAAACCTTGGAGAAGCGTCGTACTGATGCTGCTCACTACAATTTGGCCCATCCTACAAATTGCATTTGGCACACTAGACCAACAGAAAGAGTCTAATTCTTGCGTTAACGTCTCTTCATTCATTAGTACCACTAATAACTTTTTATCAGGAACCATCCCGCTGTTGATGATTTCTAGATCACTGCCGCAACTCTCTTTTGGAGTCGCATTAGCCCTCATCCTCCTTCTCCTGATTATCCGTCGACAAGCAAATCATCCACAGTTGCTTGCAGCCTTACGCCATGGGAAACCCCCTTCACTTCTTTCTCTCGACCCTATCTTTTTAGGTTTGATTTGTCTCTTGGTTTTAGCCTTTGGCTGGATGGCCGACTTGGTTCTGCCGTTTACCACTCCTTACTATTTTTTGGTTTACCTCCCAGCAGTCGCCATTCTTTTTGGCAAAGCGATGATTAGCTGTTATCAAGATAAATTTAACGTGGGGCTTTGTTTATCCGCATTTGTGGTCATTACGGCTCTTC
>JBIIJA010000349.1:0-3047 GCA_044234195.1 Cyanobium sp.
CACCACAACGGCTAGCCTCCTGGGCAATCACCTCAGAGGCCTGTTTCTTGGTGCCGACGAAGAGGAAGCGCTTGCCACTGCGGGAGGCGTTGCGCACCCACTTGTAGGCGTTGTTCATGCAGACGGCGGTCTGCACCAAATCAATGATGTGAACTCCATTGCGCGCGCAATAGATGTAGCGCGACATCTTAGGGTTCCAACGACGGGTCTGGTGGCCAAAGTGGGCACCAGCTTCCATCATCTCGGCGAGAGTGACGACAGCCATGAGATTGGGTTTCGGGTTGGCCTCCACCTGCCAGGGATGCGCCAGATTGGCTGCCATCACCCGAAACGTGCAGGTGTGCGGATGGGGTGTACCAGGCCAACTTACCAAATGGTCAGCTGAGGCCCTGGCGGCGAGCTTCAGCAAAGATCTCCCGCACCCCAAGACGATTGAGGGGTAACCGCAGCACCTCCATGGCCCAGCGGGCCTGACCGTTGCGCAGGAGCCAGGCCAACATCGGCCTCAGGCTGCGTTCGTTGAGAAGCCCCCCCAAGGTGAGCAGCTCCCAGAGCAGGCGATGGAGCCAGGTGTATTGAATGATGGTGCGCACCCGGCGGGTGGGATGTTTGCGGTAAAACACCAGCGCCATGCGGGCGCGCTCCCGCTCCACCCTGATCAAATCAGGAATTTGCTCCAGCGTGAGGGCTGGATGCCAGTGGTAGCCCACCGCCTGGGGAGCCCGCACGAGCACCACCCCAAGCTGACGCAACCGCTCCCCTAGCTCCAGGTCTTCCCAGCCATAGAGATGGAAGGTGGTGTCAAAGAGCCCCGCCCGCTCCAACAGCCCCCGGTCGATGGCCACGTTGCCCGTGGCGAAATAGGCCCAGGAGAGATCGGTGAGTTTGTGGGGCTCAGTGGTGGGCGCCTGGAAATTGGCCGTGTTGATCACGGCCCCATAGGTGAAGCACAAGCGATCGCCCCTCTGCTGCCAGGCCGCCTGGAGCGCACGGGCATGGGACACCAGGAAGGTGGGTGTCACCACCAGGTCGCTGTCGATGAACACAATCACCCCACCATGGGCCTCTTCCACGCCCCGATTGCGTCCCTGGGCCGGCCCCCCGTGCTCCTGGCAAAACAAACGCACATGGGGAAAGGCCTCAGCATGGGCCTGGAGCCAGCGGACCGTGTCATCGCTGGAGCCGTCGTCCACGACGACCACCTCGTAGCGATCCACAGGGGGCTCCAGCACCTGCTCCTCCAGGGCCTGAAGGCACTTCTGGAGGATCGGCAGACGGTTATAGGTGGGGATGACGACGCTGAAAAACATGGCTGGGGCAGGCATGGAAAAGGGGGGATCCCCTGGATCCCCCCCGCCAGAAGCTCCCGCAGGGAGCACCAAGGGGCAACAGCTCAGTCGGCGGCGCCGCCATTGCTGGCGGTGCCGGTCACCCCATTGCCGGCCCCTTCGCCACGGCCGTCATTGCGGAGCTTGCGCTTTTTGAACTTGCGGGCGTAGGCGCGATTGCGCTCCTGCTTTTCTTTCTTGAGATTGCGGCGTTTGGCCATGCGCGAAGGGCGTCGAAACGAGAAACAACAACACTAGCCAACGGGCCATCCACCTCAGCCCACAAGGGCGGGCTCGGCGCTCCAGAGCCGGCCGTCCTCCATCTGCACCAGACGGTCCGCCACATCCAGGATGCGGGGGTCATGGGTGACCATCAACACGGCGCAGCCCTGCTCCTTGGCCAAGGCTTGCAACAGTTGCACCACATCCCGGCCGCTCTGGCGATCGAGGGCGGCGGTGGGTTCATCGGCCAGGAGCAGGCGCGGCTGGGCCGCCAGGGCACGGGCAATGGCCACCCGTTGCTTCTGCCCTCCGGAGAGATCATGGGGAAGCTTGCCCATGTGGTCTTCCAGGCCAACGGCCCGGAGCCACTCGCGAGCCAGGTCTCGCCGGACCCGGTAGGACAACCCCGGCAAGAGATCGGAGCCCATCTGCACGTTCTGCTCAGCCGTGAGGCAGCGCAGGAGGTTATGGCCCTGAAAAATCATGCCGATGCTCTGGCGGAGCCGCTGCCGCTCACCCCGCCCGCACCCCCGCAGCTCCTGGCCCAGCACCCGCACCGAGCCCTCCATCACCTGCCGCAGAGCTCCCACCAGGGTGAGCAGGGTGGTTTTGCCACAACCCGATGGCCCCGTCAGCAACACCACCTCTCCGGGTTGGATCACCAGATCCACCCCTTGGAGCACCTGGCGGCGGGTGGAACCCTTGCCATACCAATGGCTCAGACCCTCCACCGCCACTGAGGGCATCGCGGGGGGCAACGGGTTGGGCTCCAGAGCGGCAGCGACGTGCATGGGCTTAGAAGATTTCCGCTGGATCGGCATCCGCCAGCTTGCGCATCGCTAGAAAGGCCGAGGCCATGCACATGGTGAAAATCATGGTGAGCACCACCAGGGAACGGCTGTTCTCCATGTAAACCGGCAGGTTGGTGCCCTTGCGCACCAGCACATACAGCACCTGACCGGCGATCCAGGCGGGCACAAATCCGAGGATGGACAACAGCATCCCCTCCCGGGCCACCACGGCCAACAAGTCGGCTAAGGGGTAGCCCATGGCCATCAACGTGGCGTATTCCGGCAAGTGATCACTCACATCAGAATAGAGAATCTGATAAACAATCACACAGCCCACCACAAAGCCCATGGCGGCTCCAAGGGTGAAGATAAAGCCGATGGCCGTGCTACTGCGCCAATAGTTTTTCTCAAAATCTTCAAAGCCCTTTTTGCTATAGATCGCCACATCTTTTGGCAGCGCTTGGCGCAAGCGGGCCGCTACCGCAGCGGCATCGGCTCCTGGCTCCAGCCGGATCAGCCCCAGCTCAATGCTGCCCGGGGGGGTGTCGGGAACCAGCTGGAGGAACGTCTCACTGCTGGTGAGCATGTTGCCATCCGCTCCAAAGGAGGGCCCCAGGGAGACCAGGCCAGCCACCCGCACCCGTTTGCCAGCCACTTCCGTTTCCACCGTGCGGCCCTGCTTGAGCCAGGGGCCGATGGGTCCGTA
>JBIIJA010000350.1:0-3046 GCA_044234195.1 Cyanobium sp.
CTGAGCGCAAACTCACGACAGGCTGCACCAAACACCCTGAAACTCTCCAAAGTCTTTGTCGTAGGGCAGGTGATTCGGGGGTGCAGCCGAATTGTTGAAACGATCCACCATGAGGAAGTAGATCCACTGATCACGCCAATCTTGAGGAGAAGGGAAGGGAACAGGAATGGTGACTTGGGAGCCATCTACGACCACTTGCTTGGATTGATCAGTCTTCCGAGCGTTCACGCGGGCGGATAGGACCGAAGGATCCTGGAGTTTCCTCTCGTAAGTAAGGCTTAATTTAATCGTAGGCCACCAATCATGGTGTAACACTCACAACAGCATAGATGAGGCACAATGCAGCAGGTAGACTTCTCACCAATGGAGTCAGTCCGCTACACCCACGGGTGCCATGAGAGTGAAGTCTTGTCCGGCGTGCTGCTCGCGAAACCCACGCTGATCATTGACGACCAAAGAGTTTATTCAGCACGATCCACCAGTCTGTCTTGCAAGATGCGCAAAAAGCAAGAATCGTTCTCCGCATGATCAATCAACATCTCGACTCGCATTGAGAATTTGGCCTGGATTCATGCGTAAATATTAACGCCAGCTGTGCATACAAATTGCGCTGCTTTAGTTCGCAACGCCATTTTTGCACAACTCAACGCTCTGCTGCGCGGAGAATTTTTTACCGCAATCAAACTGGACAGCCTGGATCGCACATTGAACAGTTTGTATAGTGCCACTATTCTTACATAGATCGATGCTCTGCTGAGCAGAGAAAACCTTGCCGTAGTTATATTGAACAGCTGCGAGAGCGCAATTGAGTTAGCTAGCAGCCGGCTGTGAATGTGCTGTTACTGGAGAATTGAAGATGAAGGTTGTCATTGTGAGAAGTGGCAAGAGGGTCCGACCAGCGCGCTTCATGCCTAGGTGCAGCAAAGATGACCGACAAGCAATGCTATGGGGTCAGTTATTGTCGAGTTCGTAAGGCAATCAAAGTTTAGGTTTTTGGGGTTGCCCTTCCAACGCCCAAATCGTGTATGGGCAACTCCTAGCAAGTTTCACCGATCAGGGCTCCCCGCCCTCCCGCGCCGCCCCCTCCAGCAGCGCCAGTGTCACCCGCGCCTGAGCCGAGAGCTGCCGCTCCCCGCCGTGGGCTCCCACCAGCTCATGGGGGCACGGCAGCCCCTCGCCAACGGGGGACGGGAGTGCACTCACCCCCAGATCGCGCCGAAAGATCGTGCGGCCCTCCTTGATCGTCTCCACCACCGCGATGTCCTTGATGGTGGACGGATCCACCTTCAGGGGATTGCGCTCCAGGATCACCAGATCGGCCAGCTTGCCGGCCTCCAAGGTGCCTTTCGTTGTTTCCTCCTTGATCTGCCAGGCGGCGTGGGCGGTGACGGCCTTCAGGCCCAGGTAGGGCGTCACCCGTTGGTCGGGGCCGATCACCCTGCCGGTGGGCGTGCGCCGGTTCACGCCCGCATCGATCAGGGGCAGGATCCAGGGCTTGGGGCTCACTGGCGCGTCGTGGCTGAAGGTGAAGGGGATCCCGGCCCGTTGCATGCTCATCGCCGCCATGGCGTTCGCTGCCCGTTCCGCCCCCCACAGCTTCACCACCGTTTCGCCGCCGGGCACCAGGCCGCTGGTGAGGAAGCTGGGCACACCGCCCACCGCCTTGAGCCGCTGGATCTGATCGGGCCGCATGTAGCTGGCGTGGATGAACACCGGCCGGTGATCGGCCATGCCGTGCTTGCGCACGGCCTTCTCGATCGCGCGCAGGGCCTGCTCGGCCGCCGCATCACCATTCATGTGCATGTTGATCTGCACATTGCTGGTCCACCAGCGATCAAAGGTTTGCTCCAACACCGCATCCGGGATCTGCTGGTAGGCCCGGTAGCCGGGTTGGGTGCCAGGGGGATTCACCGCATAGGGCTGGCTCATCCAAGCGGTGGGAATCGAGCCATCCAGCCAAAACTTGATGCCCCCCAGCCGCACCCGGTTCACGTAGCGCTTGTCGAGATCGGGGCGCAACTGCAGCAGCAGGCCCTTGGTGTCGCTGGGCCGAGCCGCCGCATCGCTCACCAGTTGCTCCTGCCGCTGGAAGCCAGCATCGGCGCTTGGATTCACTCGGCCGTAGTCGTTCACCACCTTCGCCGCGGCGGTGGTCATGGCGTCCACATGGGAATCCTTGGCGCAGAGATAGAGGTCCACGCTGAGCAGCCGCTTGTCGATGGCATTGCGCACCAAGGAGATGTCGTCACTGCCCAGGCCCACGCCGCATTCCTGCGCCGTGGTTTGGCCGTAGCTGGCCCAGAGGGCACTGGCCTTGGTGGCCACCGCATCAGCCGTGGCGCCGCTGAACGCCGGGCGCTTTTCCCGCACCAGGTTGAGCGCCGTCTCCTCCGCCTTGCCGGCCAGGCTGCGGCCATCGGGACCGCGCTCGAACTTGCCGCCCGCCGGGTCGGGGGTGGCGGCGCTGACGCCGGCGGCGCGGAAGGCGGCGGAGTTGAGCGCGCCGGCGTGGCCCGAGCTGTCGACCACCATCACCGGCATCTCGGAGGAGATGGCGTCGAGCTCGGCGACGCTGGGGTAGCGATCCATCCCATTGCCGTTGAAGCCAAAGCCCACAATCCACTCCCCAGGCCCTGCCTTCGCCGCCTGGGCCTTCATGCGCCGCACGATCTCCTCGATGGTGGCGGCACCAAAGAGATCGGCATCCACCAGATTTTTGCCGAAGTAGATGAAGTGGCCGTGGGTGTCGATGAAGCCGGGCAACAAGGTGCGCCCCGCCAAATCCACCCGGCGGGCGGCGGCTCCAGCCACCTTCTGCGCCCCCGCCAGGGGCCCCACGTAGACAATCCGCCCCTCACGCTCCACCAGCGCTTCGGCATAGGTGGGCTGGGGCCCGGTCATGGTGAGGATCTCGCCGCCGCTGTAAAGGGTGGTGGGAGGGGGGCTTTGGGCGAGTGCGGCGCCCATGGGCGCAACGGCCATCCACAGGCCGAGGGCCAGCGGGGCTGGGGTGAAGGCGCGCGGGGGGAGGACGACAGAGTGCATG
>JBIIJA010000352.1:0-3033 GCA_044234195.1 Cyanobium sp.
AAGGGCGAGAGGGTGTAACCCACCAAGCGATCCAGGATGCGCCGGGTTTCCTGGGCATGCACCAACTCCATATCAATGGTCCTGGGGGTCTCCAGGGCCCGCTGAATGGCCGGCTTGGTGATCTCGTGAAACACCATGCGCCGCACGGGCACCTTGGGCTCCAAGAGCTGCTGCAAATGCCAGCTGATGCTCTCTCCTTCCCGATCCTCGTCCGTGGCCAGAAGGAGCTGGTCTGCACCCTTGAGGGCGTCCTTGAGCTCCTTCACCACCTTTTTTTTGTCCTTCGGCACCACGTAGAGCGGCTCAAAGTTGTGGGCCGTGTCGACGCCGAGGTTGGCCCACTTTTCACCTTTGTGGGTCGCAGGAATCTCACTGGCGTTGTTGGGCAGGTCGCGCACATGGCCCATGGAGGCCTCCACCCGGAAGTCTTTGGGCAAGAAGTTCCGGATGGTGCGGGCCTTGGTGGGGCTCTCGACGATCACCAGGGTGTGCGCCACAGGAGAGGGGTTCAAACCGGATGACCTTCTTTATCGCATCGAGGCGCCCTTCGGGGCAACGAATCGCGAAGTGCTCGCTCTTGCCAAGGCCCTTCTCCCGCCTCCAGCGCCGCTACAGTCCGCTGCAACGATTGATGGATCGCTGTGGGGACCGACATCGGTTTGCAGTTGAACGCGGCAGCGATTGCCCCAGAATCCGCTGTGTTGATTGCCCTTGTGGGTTGCCTCCTGGTCGATCTGGCAGGCGAAAAGACCGCCAGTCGCTGGGTGCCACCCATCTGCTACCTGGGCCTCGGGGCAGCCTTGGTGTTGCTCGCCCTCCAGTGGAATGGCCCAATGGAGCCCTCCTTCCTTGGGGCCTTCCTGGCTGACAATTTGGCCATTGCGTTCCGGGCGGTGGTGGCCGCCTCCACCCTGATCTCCCTCCTGTTGAGTTGGCGTTATGTGGAGCGCAGCGGCACCCCCCTTGGGGAGTATGCGGCGATCCTGTTGGCAGCCACCCTGGGGGGGATGTTTCTCTGCGGGGCGACCGATCTGGTGAGCATTTTCGTCTCCCTGGAAACCCTTTCGGTCGCCAGCTACTTGCTCTCCGGCTACATGAAACGGGATGCCCGTAGCTCGGAAGCGGCCCTCAAATATCTGCTCGTGGGCTCCGCCGCCGCCGCCGTTTTCCTTTACGGAGCTTCTCTCCTCTACGGCCTCAGTGGAGGGAACAGTGGACTTGAGGCCATCGGTGTGGCCCTGACCGGCAGCAGCGCCCCCATCGCCGCCCTCTCCCTGGTGTTTGTGCTCTCCACGGTGGCCTTCAAGATTGCAGCGGTGCCCTTCCACCAATGGACACCCGATGTCTATGAGGGGTCCCCGACGCCAGTGGTGGCCTTTCTTTCTGTGGGTTCCAAGGCGGCAGGCTTTGCCCTGGCCCTGAGGATCCTCGTGGGCTGTTTTGACAGCTTTGATGCCCAGTGGAAGTTTCTGTTCACGGTGTTGGCTGTTCTGAGCATGGTGCTCGGCAACGTGGTGGCCCTGGCCCAGACCTCCATGAAGCGAATGCTGGCGTACAGCTCCATTGGACAAGCTGGATTTGTGATGATCGGTCTGGTGTGTGGCACGGAAGAGGGGTTTGCCTCGATGGTGCTTTACATGGCGGCCTATCTGTTCATGAATTTGGGGGCTTTTGCCTGCATCATCCTCTTCTCCTTGCGCACAGGCAGTGATCGCATTGCCGACTACGCGGGCCTCTATCAGAAGGATCCCCTCATCACCCTCGGGCTGAGTTTGTGTCTGCTCTCCCTTGGAGGCATTCCGCCAATGCTCGGATTCTTTGGCAAGATCTATCTCTTCTTTGCAGGCTGGGCGGATCACCAATATCTGCTGGTGATTGTGGGACTGGTCACCTCCGTGATCTCGATTTACTACTACATCTCCGTCATCAAGATGATGGTTGTTAAGGAACCGCATGAGGCCTCAGACGTGGTTAAGGCTTACCCCCCTATCCAATGGAACCTGGCAGGCATGCAGCCGCTCCGTGCCGCCCTTGTGGGCTGCGTGGTTGTCACCGCGATCGGAGGAATCCTCTCCAGCCCACTCTTTGACTGGGCCAGCGCCACCGTGGCTGGCACCCCCATCCTTCAGGCCGCCCTGGCCAGTGCCAATGTCGGTGCCCTCGGCTAATTCCCTGGCGACTCCAACCTCGGTGGGGAGCAAGCCTTCGGTTTTGGCCCTTTTGGAGCACGTTGATAAGGTTTACGGCGAGGGCGACGCCCAGGTTCATGCCCTGAGGGATATGTGCCTCACGGTCAACCGGGGCGACTACCTGGCCGTGATGGGCACCTCGGGATCGGGCAAGAGCACAGCCATGAACATTCTGGGTTGCCTCGATCGGCCCAGCCATGGCCGCTATTGGCTCAATGGCGTGGAAGTGGCCCAGCTCACGGATGATGAATTGGCTGACATTCGTAACAGGCAGCTGGGGTTTGTGTTTCAGCAGTTTCATCTGCTGCCCCAATTCAGTGCCCTGGAAAATGTCATGCTGCCGATGATTTACGCCGGGGTGCCTGCTGCCGAGCGGAGCTTCAGGGCGGAGGAAGCCCTCACGCGAGTGGGCTTAGCCCATCGTCTCGATAATCGACCCAATCAGCTCTCTGGAGGGCAGCAACAACGGGTGGCTATCGCCAGGGCAATCATCAATCGCCCCTCCCTCCTGCTGGCAGACGAACCCACCGGTGCACTGGATTCCCAAACCACGGCCGAAGTGCTCAACCTGTTTGACGAACTCAATCAGGAGGGGATCACGATTCTCCTGGTCACCCACGAGAAGGACGTTGGAGACCGGGCCCAGCGGGTGGTGCGCTTTCGCGATGGACAAATTGTGAGCTAACGGCCTCGTTTCAGCCAGCAGGCTTCGGAGATGGCGTTGGGGCGACAGGCTTGGCTCCCAGAGGGCCAGAGGGCCGCTCCAGGGTTTGCAGCAACTGGCCCATGAGCAGGGCCACCGCATCCTGTGAGGAGGAAGAACTTGACAGTGGGGCGGAGCCCG
>JBIIJA010000417.1:0-3022 GCA_044234195.1 Cyanobium sp.
AGAAGCGGAGTTCGAGGGTTTCATTGGGATCGTTGATGGCATCAGCGGCGATGGCCTTCGAGAAGGCGGCGCGGCCATCGATGCCAAGAAGGGTGGATCCCTCCAGAAGACCATCGCTGAAGTCGGCGGACGTGATGCCAGCTCCGGAGAAGCGCCAGTAGAGGGGGGAGCCTGCAGGCACATTGGCGGTGGACACGCCGATGGCGAGGGAAGTACCCTCATCCACCGCTTCGGCGCTCTTGTTGAAGGTGTAGGAGGGAGGAAGGGGCAGATCCAGGCTAAACATGAAGATCTGACCGCCGTAATCGGCTTTGGTAGCTTTCACCGCTCCACCGGACTCACCTCCCTGTTGGACAACGCCGATGAAGACATGTTCGGAGAGGGGACGGCTCTGTTCAACTCTCTGCACCCCGTTACCGGTCAGCTCTTGCTGGGTGTAGAAGGAGCCATCGGCCTTGGTGGCCACCAGCGCGGTGACATTCCAAGAGCCCGAGAACTCAGAACCCGATTTACTCTCAAATGTGCCGCCATAGGCGGAGACCCCGGCAAGAGCACGCGGGTTCTTGTTGCCACCGGCCTGGGCGATGAAATAGCCAGTGCCGTCAGGTTCAATGGCGAGGGTGTCCTCGTTCAGCACCAGCGCATACTTTCGCTCGCCGTAGTCGTTACCAGAGTCTTCATCAACGATCAGGATATCTGCATCGGATGATTTCACCCAGAGCAAGCCATCGGGGTCGTTGGCCTTGCGATTCTTGAGTTCGATGTGCTGCTCCGCAGTGGCTCCAGATGGGTTGCCGACAGGATCGAAGTGGCCGATGCCCTTATCGCCAACATCAAGCGTCAGCGCACCATTGACAGCGGGCAGGATCCGGGTAACATCGGCCGAAAGGTAATCAGGCAAGCCGTTATTGTCGAGGTCGTTGTTCGTGAGATCGCCGACCATGTTGGTGAACTCAATCCCCAGAATGCCGCCGGTGCGGGTGTGGTTCTGGATGTAGCGGAATCCTCCATCCGGATCCACGGCCGGATGCTCCACCTTGGTATCGCTGTTGAAGTAGGTGTACCCGGCCGGTTGCTCATTGGCTTCTGCAACTCCACCGACAAGATCACCATCCTTGGCCCAGCGCAACGACTCGGTATCCTTGACGGCCTCAGGGGTGTTGAAGCCATCCCAGCGGTAGCTGGTGGGGTAGTAGCGAACTGAGAAGTCGTCGGGTGCTGCGGCGTTCTGCAGATAGGCATCCAGCATCTTGTTGTCGGCGTTCACGTTGGTGATGCCGAGCTGGGTGAAGGTGGCGGCCGTGGCGGCCATGCCATAAAGCTGGCCATAGAGCAGTCCGTTGCGCGCCAGGAACTTGTCGCGCTCACTCACGCTGGAGCTGGCGTGGTCGATCGCCTTACCACTGGCATCGACACCCTTGCGGCCGACATAGACCTTGAGCGGAGCTGGGTTGATGTCATGGTTGTAGCCGGAGGCAACGATCACCACGAAATCCTTGTGGCCGGAGTTGATCGGCATCAATTTCTCGTAGCCAGCCTGACCCAAGGCTGGGGCTGTGTAGGCCACCTCGTTCTTGATGTCCACCACCATTGAGGCGAGGCCCATGGTGTTGTTGGCTACATCAAAGCCACGCAGGGGGCCAGATCCATCCGGGTCAGCGAACATGGAGTTGCCGATGTTCCACTCTTCACCCATCAGCCATACGTCATCGCTGAAGCCGATGCCAGCACCGTATTTGTTGGCGGGCTCATACCAGGCGCCGCAGAAGGAGTGGAAGAAGAAATCACCCTGAGTGAGCTGTTTGGCAGGCAGAAACTCAACGATGGTTCCATCTGGGTTGGTCTGATTGCCCCATTTGGCAGCCAAATCAGTTTTCGTTGTATTCTTGGGCTTTACCTCCAGGCCAAAGACATTGAAAACTCGATCAAAGAGATGGCCTGATGTCTTGAACATCTCGCTCGCCGGAGCTTCATTGTCGAGGAAGGTGGCAAACTTGGCGCGATCGTAGTCAATCGTGTGGATGTGTGAGCCGGTGAATTTTACGCCGCTCTCCATCAGCCAGCCATAGGTCTCATTGGAGTTGGTAGCGTAAGACTCGGACTGGTAGACAAGTCGTATCGTGGCATTGTCCTTCAGCCAGGCGGCGTTGCCATCCGGCGAGGGCCATGTTGGTTTCGGGATCCACCTCTCCCACTGTTGCCAGTGCCTTGAACTTGGCATAAGGGAAATCGGTATCCCCGCTCTGGCCATCCTGCCGCTCGACCGTTTCATCAGCGGTGCTGGCCTCTGGGATGAGGGCGGTGACTTGGCCGATCGTTTTAATCATGGTCAAAATTGAAAACTAGATGATTGGTGGTTCGAGAGAGTTGTCAATCAGAATACAAAGAGAGAATATAAGACTACGTCAAGAGAATCTTCTAGAAGCCCACCTGGTCCAACGTTGATTTGGCAAGGTGGTATGTCTCAACTTTAAAGTATTCAAGGTAGAGCTATGACGTGCTGGACACGCCTTGATGTATTGCAGGCTTCATGGTGCGATTCACGGTAGAACGTACAAAATTGACCATTCCCGCTTCCTTCTGAAGCGGTTCCCTGCAGCCGGCGCCTGTATGAAAGTATTGGACGCTGTGAAGTTGATGGAAAGAGCGGCGAGGAATCCCGCTTGAATGCTTGCATTTCTTCCACTCATTCTGGCCTAATCTTCAGCGCATTGCTCAGCGCTCCTGGATGAGTTGACAATGTAGGAATAGCCATCAAACAAACAGAAACTGTGAGGAATTGGCAAGGTTCAGAGACGCCAGGGTGGCACCCTGCACAAAGCCGATCGCCTCAGGGGTGGGCGAGGCCGCATCGATCCGCACTCCGGCAACACCGCCATAGCGCCCGCTGATCAGGCGGTAGTCGCTGACGAGGCCGTGGAGCTGGATGCGATCACCGCTGTTGAAATCGGTGATCACCGCCAGATCGGCGCTCCCCAGCCCATCGGTGCCATCGTCATAGAACCGGCCAGCGGCATCGCCA
>JBIIJA010000394.1:0-2671 GCA_044234195.1 Cyanobium sp.
GGTGTTGGCAAAGGGCACGGCCTGGTTGTAGGGCCCCCCCGGCTGCCGCCTCGCATGGTGGCCCATCAGGTTGGCGTCCAGCTCAATGGAGAGGGGCCCCGCATCGATGATGCGGCGCTGCACCCCAACCCCCATCAATCCTTCGGGCCGGAAGTTGCCCTGGAATTTGAACGTGTCGCCGAAGTTGGCGGTGGTCATCTTCCCGCCCCAGCCCGTGATGGCCCAGGGATAGGGCTGCCATTCGGGGATGGGGGGCAGGGAAGGGGTGCAGCCCAGGGGTTCTGGCGGGGGCAGGGGGGCGGAGGGGGGCAGCTCCAGATTTAGATCCTGGGCACTGCCGTCGAGATCCAGCACGCCGTAAACGTCGTCCATCTCGCCGATGCCCTCCAACAGGCTGTAGCGGAGTCGGCTGGCCTGAAAAAACTGTTGCCCCCTCTGAAAGCGCACGCTGCCGGCGGCGAAGAGGGTGCGGGTGGCGGGATCGAACTCGATCCTGTCGGCCTGCAGCCGTCCCCCCGCCAACTTGGCGGTGACATGGCCTGTGCTGACGTAGCGCTCGAGTTGGGCGTCGTACTCCTGCTGGTTGCTGATCAGCTCCAGCTCCAAGGGGATGGGAGCGGGCGGGTTGGGAGGGGCCACCTTGGGCAGGCCTTGCCCCTGAGGAGAGGCTGGGAGCTGGATGGGAGGCTCTGCCGCCGGGGAGGTGGGGGGAACGGCAGGGAGGGTGCCTTCGGAAGGGCTGGCGTTTGGAGGGAGGGCCTGGGAGGGGGAATCTTCAGGGGCCGGAACGGCGGCCAGCGGAGGCAACTCCACCGTGACAGGAGGATCGGGGTTCGCTTCTCCTTGTGGGGGCGCTGGGCTGGTGGTCCCTTGGGGCGTGGCTGACGCCCCATCCCCAGTCGTTGGCTGGTCCCTCAGCTCCGCCAGGGTGAGCGCTGGTCCAAGGCTCCCGCTGGACGTGGAGGGGGCTGGCGCCGCCTGGGTGGCTGTCGCGGCGGAGGGTTTAGCCAAGGCCACACCACCCACCAGGAGGAGGAGCAAACCCGCTGGAATCCTCACACGCTCCTGGGGCGGTGGCTCTGGGGACTGGCGATGGGGCACCACCTGCAGCCCGCCTTGGCAAAGTGATGGCGATCTTGCCATGCGGCTCTTCCCACCGGGCCGCGATTTGGCCGGTTCGCCACTCGGAGAGGGCCGTCGAACAACGGATCAGCGACGGCCTGCCGGGTTGAGGAACTCACTCCTCCAGGTCTTTTCTGCTGGGGGTGCGGCTCGGATCACTGGCCAGGAAGCCAAAGACAAAGATGCCAATAAAGAAGAAAACAACCGAGTAAACCGAGATCTTGAGGGCGAGCATTGGCTCTCCGGCGTGTGACAGGGGAATCTGGCGCGTCTGGAACGGGCGTTCCCCGAAGCGGCCGCATCATCTTATGGGGCCTGCAGGAGCATCCAGGGCGAGCGGGCCTGCTGAGAGGCTGTTCCTGTTGGGATTGAAATGTTTTTCGTCCCCTGAATCCGGTTCCCCTCGCCGCGCCACCGATGCCAACCCCCCTGGAATCCGCTGGGGAGAGTCCCCTCGACCTGCGCCCCCTTTGGCAGCGGTTGGCCCCCGATGGCAGCCCATTCCCTGCCCTGCACCATCCCTGGGCCTCCCGCCATCGACCCGACTGGGCGGCGCGTGGCCACATTGTCTGGCCCAAGGGGGGGCAGTGGTGCCTGCTGCGGCTGTCCCTGGCTTGTCCCGAGGTCTGGCGACAGCTGGGCCCCCAGGTGGCGCGTGCTCGGTTGGCCCTGCGGTGGTGGGCGGAAGCGGCTGAGGTTTGGGTGCAGGGGGTGCGGGTGCACCAGGGCGACCTGTTTGACAGCAGCTGCCGCTGGGCCCTCCCGGACGCTTGGTGGCAGGAGGGAGCCTGGTCGGTGGAGCTGCGCCTGCGCAGTCCGCGGCATGACGACGGAGCCCTCGTGCTGAGCCGATTGGAACTGGAGCCCATCGACCCTGCCGATCCCCTCGGGATCCTTGCCCCTACGGTGGCCCAGCTGCAGGCCCTGCGCCACGAGATCGGGCTGGAGCCCAACGCTCTAGAGGGGGGCCGCTGGCACGTGTTGGGCCATGCCCACCTCGATTTGGCCTGGCTCTGGCCCGTGGCCGACACCTGGCAGGCGGCGGAACGGACCTTTCGCTCCGTTCTCAGCCTGATGGCGCATCAGCCCCACCTCCATTTCGGTCACTCCACTCCCGCCCTCTATGCCTGGCTGGAGCAGCACCGGCCTGCCCTCTACCGCAAGATTCGCGAGGCGATGCGGGAGGGCCGTTGGGAACCTCTCAATGGCCCCTGGGTGGAGTGCGACTGCGTGTTGATCGGCACCCCCTCGCTGTTGCGACAGTTTCAGGAGGGCCAGGCCCACAGCCGGCGGGCCTTCCCGGAGTGGAGCCATCCGATCGCCTGGTTGCCCGATAGCTTCGGGTTCAGTGCTGGGCTGCCCCCGGTAGCAGCGGCCACTGGGGTGCGCTGGTTTTGCACCCACAAGTTGGCCTGGAATGGCAGCCATCCCTTCCCGCACCGTCTGTTTCGCTGGCGGGGGCGCTGCGGCAGTGAGGTGCTGGCCCTGATGACCGCTCCCATCGGAACCGACGGCGATCCTGTGGCCATGGAGCGCTACCGCCTGGGGT
>JBIIJA010000357.1:0-2994 GCA_044234195.1 Cyanobium sp.
TCCCCCGAGGTGGCCGCCGCCAGCACGGCCTGGCGAAAGCGCTTGAGGAGCCCCGCCACGCCATCGAGTCGCTGGCGGCAGGCCTCAACGGCGGCGAGGGTGGTGTCGAGCTTGGCGGCGATGCGGTGTTGTTCTTTTAGGGGTGGAAGGCAAACCTCCGTATGCTCAAACTTTCCTTTGGTGACATGACGCAGGCCAACTCCTCCATGCGCAATATCGATCAGGTCATTTAACTTCTGATTGATCGCGTATCGAAAAAAGTCTTTTTGGAGTGAGCCTTCGTCAAAATCAACCCTGAAAATATGTTGGTTTAGAGCAGCCTTGCCGCCTTCCCAGATATGGGCGCCGAATGATGTGCCTGGCGTTCCAGACCAGGCAAACAGAAGTTCGCCGCCACTGAGGAGATGGTTGGCATCAACCTCGCCTTGAAAGTGATTGAACTTCGCCTGTCGATTGTTGAGATTCTGGATTCGGACAATCGGAATCCCTTCATCAGACCATTCCGCTGGTTTGAAGGCACGGCCATTGCGCAGCTCGCACAAATCTCCGATCGGAACTTCCACCCACCCCACCGGCAACTCCCCCCCCTCCATCACACCAACTCCTCCACCTCTTCCCCCAGCTCAGCCAGAATCGCCCGCAGATCCGCCAGCGCCCCCTCCAGCTCATCCATCGCCTCCCGGGCCAGGTCAGCCGGTTCCGGCAATTCGGAAGCGTCTTCAGTGGCGTCATCGCGCAGCCAGGCAAGATCGAGACTGTCGCCGCGCTCGGCAATCTCCGCCCGGCTAAAGCACCGCCAGCGGCCCTCCGGCCCAGTGGCGGTGCGCGGAGCCAGCCCCAGCGGATCGGAGCCGTAGGCCGCTTCGAACTCGGCGAAGTGCTCCCTGGTGAGCGGCGTGCGTTTGCCGAAGGCCGGCATGTTCGCCCGCAGGTCGTACACCCACACCCGCTGCGTGTGGCCCCGGTCGCCCTGGCCGCGGCTGAAAAAGAGCACGTTGGTCTTCACGCCCTGGACGTAGAAGATGCCGGTGGGCAGCCGCAAGATCGTGTGCAGATCGCATTTCTCCATCAAGTCTGCGCGGATCTGCTTGCCCACGTTGCCTTCAAACAGCACGTTGTCGGGCAGCACAACCGCTTCCCGGCCTTCGGGTTTGAGCGCCCTGTAGATGTGCTGCAAGAAGCAGAACTGCTTGTTGCTGGTGGGGAAGGTGAAATCGGCGCGGCTGGGCAGGCCGCCGCCTTTTTTGGTGCCAAAGGGTGGATTGGTGAGGATCAGGCTCGCGGGCGGCAGCGTTTGCCCATCGCCGCTGAGGGTGTCGCCATACCAGATGCCGCATTGCCCCGGCCGCGAATCCAGCCCGTGCAGCATCAAATTCATCAGCGCCAGCCGGTGCGTGTCTTGCACATGCTCCATCCCGTAAAACGTGCGCCCGTAAAACTGCTTCTGCCGCTCCTCATCCAGCAGGCTCACATCCTCGTGCTCCCGAATCCAGTGCTGCGCCGCGATCAGAAAGCCGCCCGTGCCCGCCGCCGGATCCTGGATCACATCGCCCAGCTTCGGCTGCATCACCGCCACCATCGCATCGATCAGAGGCCGGGGCGTGAAGTATTGCCCGGCGCCTGATTTCTTCTCCTCGGCATTTTTCTGCAGCAGCCCCTCATAGAGATCGCCCAAGCCTTCCTGGCGGGCGCTATACCAATCCAGCTTGTCGATCTCGCTCACCAATTTATTCAGCGTGGCTGGTTTTTTGATGAAGGAGCTGGCATTGGCATAGATCTCCTGCACCAGCGCTGAGGCGCCGCTGGCGCTACTGCCCAGCTTCAGCAGCAGCTCCTTGTAGTGCTCCAGCTGGCTCAGGCCCTGGAGCATCTCCAGCACATCCCAACGCCATTCGTTGGGGATGCCCTGCTCCTGGCCCGTCTCCTTGGCCATCTTCAAAAACAACAAATAGGTGAGCTCGCTCACGTATTGGTGATACGTCACCCCGTCGTCTTTGAGCACATTGCAGAGGTTCCAGAGCTTGCCAACGATGTCGTGGGTCGTGCTGTTGGCGGGGGAACTTGCGGCTGGCATCACCAAGCCTCCAGGCTGAGTTCTTCTACAAGGGCGAAAGCCTGATCGGCTGTCACCAACACACAGCCTTCGCTGAGGGCATGGCTGGCGATCAGCAGGTCCATCAGCCCAAGCGGTCGCCCCTTCCGGGCTTGCTCTGCCCCAAGGCGACCATAGACAACGGCGCAGGCCTCGGTCCAGGGCAGAACCTCCAAGCGAGCCAGCCCCGCTTCGATCAACTGCCGCTTCCTGGCATTCAGCTCCTTCTTTTCCAGGCCGTAGCGGATCTCAGCCGCCACGATCACCGAGATGCAGCATCGTTGCTCGGCAAACAAACCATCCAGCCGAGGCGAATCGCCATCCACCAAGGCACGCACTGCGTTCGTGTCCAGCATCCGCTTGCTCATGCTGGTGTGAGCTCATCCTTCATGGCCAGTCACGTTCCGGCGGCGGTGACGGATCGCGAAGGTTGTCAAAGAAAGCATCCAGTTCTTCGCGCACGCCTGGTTCGGCCAGCAGACGATCGCGTTCAGCCAGCCAGTCCTTGGCCGAGGGCCGCACCGGCGTGAGCACCACCGCGCCGCTCTCGGGATCGCGATGCACCTCCACCTCCGTTCCCTCAAATCGGAATTCAGCCGGCAGCCGCACCGCCTGGCTGCGGCCATTGCGGAACAGCTTGGCGCGCATGGCTCCTTCGGCGAAGGTCGATACCAAGTCTAGACCAGGCAGGGCTGGTTCTGAGCCGAAGCATCGCAGGTGCTCACTTGGCCATGCTGAGCGGAATGTTGGGGCTCTCGGGGTTCACATCCACGCTCTGCAGCTGGGGCCGCAGCACCAGGTCCATGTCTTCCATCGGGATCGCCCCCAACAGCACCTCATTGCCCAGCACCATCGCTCCGGTGAAGCAGCGGCGGTTGCGGAAGCGCACCTCCACCGGGCCC
>JBIIJA010000422.1:0-2978 GCA_044234195.1 Cyanobium sp.
GCTCGGGCTCGCGCGGCGCCACCGGTTCGCCGCGCAGTGCCGGCGCGGCGATTTCCCAGCCCGGCAGCAGCGGCGCCCACAGCGCCACGCCGTCGACGAACACCGCCTGCGGCCTCATGCCCCGGCCCCGAACAGCAGCACGGCGTTGCTGCCGCCAAAGCCGAACGAGTGGCTGGCGGCCACGCGCGCGCGGCCCGGGGCCGGCGCGGCGCGCAGCTGCGCGGCGAACACCGGCCCGAAGGCCGGGTCGGGTGCCGCGCCCTGGCCGCTGCCGGCCTGCACCCGGCCCTCCAGCGCCAGCCAGCAGACCACGGCCTCCAGCAGGCCGGCGGCGCCCATGGTGTGGCCGGTGATCGACTTGGTGGCCGAGGCGTGCACGCCGGGCGCGTAGCGGCGCGCCACGAGCGCGGCCTCGACCTCGTCGTTGGCCGGCGTGCCGGTGCCGTGCAGGTTGACGAAGTCCACCGCCCCGGCCGCCAGCCCGGCCCGCGCCAGCGCGGCGTCGAGCGCGGCCTCGGCGCCGCGGCCTTGCGGGTGCGGAGCCGACATGTGGTGGGCGTCGTTGGCCTCGCCGCTGCCCAGCAGGCGCAGCGGCGAGTCGCCGTCGCGCTCCACCAGCGCGAACACCGCCGCCTCGCCGATGCTGATGCCGCGCCGCGCGGCGGCGAAGGGGCGGCAGGCCCCGGGGTCGACCAGGCCCAGCGCGCGGAAGCCGAAGCGCAGGCTGTCGGACAGCGCCTC
Source organism: Cyanobium sp. (assembly GCA_044234195.1). Lineage (GTDB taxonomy): Bacteria > Cyanobacteriota > Cyanobacteriia > PCC-6307 > Cyanobiaceae > Cyanobium. The sequence goes on from JBIIJA010000422.1 coordinate 742, forward strand.
CACGCCGGCCACCACCACGGCGTCGGCGACGCCGGCGTGCAGCCAGCGCTCGGCGCTGGCCAGCGCCTTGGCACTGGACGAGCAGGCCGTGGACACCGTGAGCGCCGGGCCGCGCAGCCCCAGCGTGCGCTGCACGAAGTGCGTCACCGCGTGCGGCGTGTTCAGCGCCGGGTGGCGCAGCGCCTCGGGGAAGCCGCCGCCGGCGGCGGGGGCGCGGTAGGCCTGCTCGGTGACGGCGATGGTCGAGGCCGAGCTGCCCAGCACCAGGCCCACGCGGGCCGGCCCGTGGCGGCGGCAGGCCGCGGCCACGGCGGCGCGGAAGCCGTCCTGCTCCAGCGCGCCGGCGGCCAGCCGCGTCGCGCGGCTGTCCCAGGCCGCATCGGCCACCGGCTCGGCGGCGAGCGCGTCGACGCGGCCCAGCCAGCAGGGCAGGCGCGGGTCGGCGTCGGGCTGCAGGCCGCTGCGGTTGGCGGCCAGCGCCTCGGCCAGCGCGCGGTGGCCGATGCCCGCCGCACAGCTGGCGGTGTAGGCGCCGATGCGCACCGGCGCCCTCATGCCGGGCCCAGCAGCACGGGGCCGTGGCGCGCCAGCCAGTCGTCCCACAGCGCGCGCCACACCGGCCAGTCGTGGCCGCCGGGCCGCGTGGCCACGTGGTCGGCCGGCAGCAGCGGCGCCAGCAGGCGGTGGCTGTGGGCGAAGCGGTCGCCGGCACCGAAGCCCAGGTGCACGGGCGCGCCGCCCGGGCGCGTGGCCAGGTGGCGCCAGATGCGGCGCTCCAGCGGCGGCCGCGGCTGGCCGGTCTCGGGCTGCGTGCTGGCGGGCGTGGCCGCCCAGGCCACCGGCCCGCCCGCGGCGGCGATCTCGCGCGCCAGCCCCGCGGTGCCCAGGTAGGGGGCCAGCGCCACCACGCCGGCCAGGCGGCCCTCGCCGGCCGGGCCGGCTTCGGTGTCGGCCAGCAGGCCCAGCGAGCCCAGCCCGCCCAGCGAGATGCCGACCAGCCAGATGCGCTCGAAGCCCTGGCTGCGCGCCGGCAGCACCTGCTCGGCCAGCAGCCGCGCGAGGATGGAGCGGTCCTCGTAGTAGGCGTAGTGGCTGTCGAGCAGCCGCACCTCGGCGCCGGGCGCGCGCGCGGCCAGCGCCGCGGGGAAGCCGGCCTCGACGAACTCCTCGGGCGGGCTGGCGATGCCCGGCAGCATCAGCACCAGCGTGCCGCGGCCGGGCTGGCCGGCGCGGCCCTCGAGGCGAAGATGACGGATCACGGGTTCCACGGGGCGTTTCGGCGGGCGCAGGCAGCCGGCCAGTCCGGCCACCGGCAGCAGCGCCAGCCCGCCCAGCAGCCGGCGCCGGGGCCACCCGGCGGGATCGTAGCGGTTGCGGCTGCCGTCCCCGCCCGCGCTCACGCCAGGCCGCCGTTGACCGAGATGACCTGCCCGGTGATGTAGCCGGCGTCGGGCCCGGCCAGGAAGCCCACCAGCGCCGCCACCTCGTCGGGCCGTCCGGCGCGGCGCGCCGGCACGATCTGCTCGATGGTCTTGGCGTCGAAGGCGCCGGCGGCCATCGGCGACTCGATGATGCCCGGCGCCACCGCGTTGACCGTGACGCCGCGGCTGGCCAGCTCCAGGCTCAGCGCCTTGGTGGCGCTGTTGAGCGCGCCCTTGGCCGCGGCGTAGTTCACCTGGCCGCGGTTGCCCGTGAGCGCCGCCACCGACGACACGTTGACGATGCGGCCCCAGCGCGTGCGCAGCATCGGCAGCACCAGCGGCTGCGTGACGCGGAAGAAGCCGTTGAGCGAGACGTCGATGACGCGGTGCCACTGCTCGGGCCGCATGCCCGGGAACACGGCGTCGTCGTGCACGCCGGCGTTGTTGACGATGACCTGCACCGGCCCGGCCTCCAGCATCTTCGCGGTGGCCGCGGCGCAGGCGGCGTCGTCGGTGAGGTCGAACACGGCCCAGCCGGCGCGGCCGCCCGCGGCCTCGATCTCGGCGGCCAGCGCCTGCACCGCGGCGGCGTTGCCGTTGGCGTGCAGGATGAGTTCGGCGCCGTCGGCGGCCAGCCGGCGCGCGATGGCGGCGCCCAGGGCGCCGCTGGCGCCGGTGACGAGGGCTCGCTTGCCCTGCAGGGGTGGGGTCATCTCGGCGCTTCCAGGGGTGTGTTGAGCACGACGGTGGCGCGGCCCTCGACGAGCGGGCGGCCGGCCTCGTCGGCGACGGTGAACGCGTAGATCGCCTGCTGGT
>JBIIJA010000358.1:0-2969 GCA_044234195.1 Cyanobium sp.
CCCCGCGGGGCACCCAGGCGCCGCCGCCCGGGGGGGGGGAGGAGGAGCTCATCTCAGGTGACAGAAGCCAGGGGGGCGCTCTGGAAATAGAACCCCGCCGACAGGATCACATAGGCCGCCAGGAGCAGCACCCCCTCCAGCCAGTCGGAGCGGCCATCCAGACTCACCAGATTGCTCACCACCACGGCCGTGGCGATGGCCACCAACTCATAGATCTGGAAATTCAGATCCAAGGGGTGGCCAAGCAGGGGGCCCACCAGCACCAAAATCGGCACCACCAATAGCGCCACAAGCAGGGTGGAGCCGAGGGCCACGGAGACGGAGAGATCCATCTTGTTTTTGCGGGCCATGGTGACGGCCGTGAGGTATTCGGCCACCCCACCGAGCAGGGGCAGGAGCACCACCCCGGTGAAAAGGGCGCTCAGCCCCACCTTGGAGGTCACCTGCTCCACCACTCCCACAAATAGCTCGGATTCGTAGGCCACCCCCGCCGTGGCGGCCACCAGCACGGCCAGCCAGGGCAGGAGTGGGGGTTTGTGGGAGGCGGTTTCACCAGCTCCGTGGGTCACGGTCTCGGCCCCTTGGGTCTCGGCCCCGTGGGTCTCGGCTCCAGGGGCACCGGGATCCTCCGCCAGGTCGGCCTCGGCCACGTCGTAGAGCCCGCTGTGGGTGCGCAAGGAAAAGAGGAGGGTGAGCCCGTACACCAGCAGCAGCACCCAGGCCACGAAGGTGGAGAAGCGCTGGGTGCCCACCCCATGGCCCCCATCGCCCATCCCTGTGAGGCTGGGGATCAAGATGGCGAGCACGGCCAGGCTCATGGCGGTGCCGTTCACCCGGGCCACCACGGGTTGGAAGCGTTGCTCCTGGCGCCCGATTCCCCCCACGAGCATCGAAAGACCCAGGGCGAGCAGCAGGTTGGCCACCACGGTGCCGGTGATGCTCGCCTTCACGATCTCCACCAGGCCGGCCCGCAGCGCTGTGAGGGCGATGATCAGCTCAGTGGCATTGCCGAAGACGGCGTTGAGCAGGGCGCCGATGGAGGGGCCCAGGGCCAGGGCCAGCTCCTCGGTGGCGGTGCTGAGCCACACCGCCAGCGGAAGAATGGCCAGCACGGAGGTGAGGAACACGGCCCCCTCCCCCATCTCCAGGCGCTCTGCGGCGATGGAGAGCGGCACAAACACCAGCAGTCCCAGGGCCACCTTGGTGCGAAGGGTCATGGGCTGAGGCACATCCCCCCCATTGTGCGGGCTGGCGAGAATGGATGGCATGTGCGAGCTCCTGGCCCTCAGCGCCAACACCCCCACCGACCTGTGCTTTTCCTTCCATGGCCTCCGGCGTCGCGGTGGCGCCACGGCCGACCATGGGGATGGCTGGGGCCTGGCCTGCTTCAACGTCGATGGCCAGGGGGTGACCCTCTATCGAGAAGAAGCGCCGGCGGCCTTTTCCCCCGTGGCCGCCGAGGTGGCCACCCTGCCGTTGAAGGCCCATTGCTCCATCGCCCACATCCGCAAGGCCACCAAAGGCAGGGTGGCCCTGGAGAATTGCCACCCCTTCCATCGCCAATGGCATGGGCAGGATTGGGTGTTTGCCCACAACGGCCATCTGGAGGGCAGCTGGGACCTGGAGGGTCCCTACCAGCCCATGGGGGACACCGACAGTGAGGCGGCCTTCTGTTGGCTGCTGCAGGAGCTGGATCGGGCTGGGGTCAGCGGCGACGATGGGGCCGATCTTTACACCCATCTGGTGCGGCTCGCCGATGCCCTGGCGCTGCGGGGCACCTTCAACGGCTTGTTGAGCAATGGCCGCTGGTTGTTTGTCTATGCCACCACCCGGCTCCATGTGCTCACGCGCCAGGCGCCCTTCAGCCACGCCCGCCTGGCGGATGACGACGTGAGCGTGGATTTCTCCGAGTTGGCCGGACCCCATGATGTGGTCACCATTGTCAGCACCGAGCCGCTCACCACCAATGAACCCTGGCTGCCCCTCCAGCCCGGCGAAGCTCTGTGGATTGTGGATGGCAGGGTGTGTGCGCCCTAGAGGGCCCGCCAGCGGCGGGCACAGCGCTGGATGGTTTCACCGCACTCCCCCTCCATCACCAGCCCGCTGCCCCCCCAGAGCAGTCGCGCTCCCCAATCGGTGGGGGCTGAGCCCAGCTCCTTGAGGGGTGCAAAGCCCAAGGCGCGGAAATAGCGCACCAGCCGGCGGTGTTGGCGGTCGTTGTCGTGGATGGCCAGGAACCGGGCCCGGCGGCAGGGGGTGTGCTCCAAGGCCCAGGCGCAACTCGTGGCCAGGAGCATGGGAGCCGCTCCTGCGCTCTGGGGCCCCTGCACCCGCAGGGTGTCGAGTCGCAGCCCCTCGGCCTGGGGGAGGGCCCATCCCTTGAGTTCTCCCAGCCATTCCGCCCGCCCTTCGGAGAGCGGCCGAGCCACCACAGCCCGCAGACTCCACAGGCCCAGCCGCCGGTTGGTGGCCAGCCGCAGCTTCCAGCCTCGCTGGGCGGCCTCCGCCTCAATGGCGGCCAGATCGGGTTGGGGCGGAAGGTGCGCTGCGCTCATGGCAGGGGAAGGCCCCCTTCCGGGGTGAAGCGCTCGGCCAGCAGCACCGCCTCCACCGGCAGCGCGCCATAGAGATGGGGAAAGAGCTCGCCGCTGCCTGGGGCCGGTTCCACCCGCAGGGGAATGCCGGCGGTCTCCAGCCGGGCCGGATCGATCACTAGCAGCCGCAGCTCGGGGCCATCGCTGTAGAAGCGCCGCCAGGTGGCCTCCACTTGATGGCTGAAACTGGCATGGAGAAACCCCACCTCCGCCAGGCTCAATCCCCGGGTGGAACGGGCATAAACGCCCTGCCGGCGGGCCGCCTGCCACTCGGCCTCCAGCGCCAGGTGGTAGAGCCAGCGGGGGGAGCGCCAGGGCTGGCGCCAGGCCCACGGGGGGGCCATCACCCGGGCCAGGGCAGGGCCAGCCTCAAAG
>JBIIJA010000359.1:0-2961 GCA_044234195.1 Cyanobium sp.
CAATGCCCTTGATGGGGTCCATCCAGGGGGTGATGTCGGGCACCAGCGGCAACGACACCACCAAGGGGATCGAGGGGACGGGGTGAAGGGTGCGCTGGAGCCAAAACGATCGCAACGGAACGTAGGTGACATCGACAGCCACCCAAAGGAGATTTAACGCCGCCCAGAGGGCAACAAAACGGTCCCAGGTGCTCCAGATCCTGTTCCTGTTCCTTGGCTGAGACAGGGCCTCATGCCAGCGGGGACGCGCCATGGATGCGCTCGGGGATGAAAGACTAATCTGCCTCCTGTGCAGGGACTCTGCCGTCTGCTCTCTGAGCAGTCCAACCAGTCGGGTAGCCGTTCATCTTGAGCCGCAACAAACACGAGCACACACCTCTGCCCTCAGACGTGAACGCACCACGTGGTGGGGACACTCCCCCAGCTGAAAAGGAGGATGCCTGGGCCTTTTGGCGAAGCATCCTGCTCACCCTGGCCGTCGCCCTTGGAATCCGACAGTTCCTCGTGGAAGCTCGCTACATCCCCTCCGGATCCATGCTGCCGGGCCTGCAACTCCAGGATCGGTTGTTGGTGGAGAAGCTCTCCTACCGAAGCCGGCCTCCCCAAAGGGAGGAGATCGTGGTCTTTCACGCCCCCCATCATTTCGACCGGGTTCTGGTGTCCCAACACCGCCCAGGGCCCCTCGGCTGTGTGTTGGTGAATCTTCCTCTGATCGGCCCCCTTTTAGGACTTCAGGAGCCGGCCTGCGATGCCTACATCAAGCGGGTGATCGGCATTCCTGGCGACAGGATCGTGGTGAACCCGAAAGGGCTGGTGAGCGTGAACGGCAAGCCCCTCAAGGAGCCCTACGTCACCAACACCTGTCCTGTGGATTCCCGGGGCATGGGACCCTGTCCCACCCTCGATGTGGTGGTCCCCCCCCGCCACGTTCTGGTGCTTGGCGACAATCGCGCCAACAGCTGGGATGCCCGGTTTTGGCCCGGAGGCCCTTTCCTTCCCCAAAGTGAAATCATTGGACGGGCCTTCTGGCGCTTTTTCCCCTTCAGCAGTGCAGGATCCCTTGAAGGGGCCAGGACGTCTCAGCCTGGAAGCCCGAAGCAATAACCCGACCTTTCAACCCCTCCACAGGCAAGGTGGGGAGATTGGCGGCCAACGAACCCCTCTCCTGGGCGGCCGCCGGCCAAGGCTGGGAGGGATCCCAGAGAATCCAGCGGTCTGTGGGGGGTGCCAGCCTCTCCTGGGGCAGGTCGAGGTAACTCGAGGGGCCCCAGCAGAGCGCCTGCCAGAGCTCCTCCGCAGACCATCCCTGCCGGCCCACGAGTTCTTGCCAGAGCATGGAGAGGGCAATGCCATGGCCCGCGATCCCCGCCTTGCGCTGATCGACTGGGAGCAGTTGCTCTTCCGCATCCAGGGGCTGATGATGCACAGCCACCGCCTTCAGCCGGCCATCCCTGAGGGCCTGAATCAGAGCCTGCCGATCCCCTGGTCCACCCAAGGACGGCACCATCCTCCATCCCTCATCGGCTGGGTGCAGAGTGCCGCTGTCTGCCACCAGATGCCACCAGCAGACACTGGCCGGCGGGGGATCTGGATGGGTGTGAAGGAGGGAGACGGCTTCTGCGGTGGAGAGATTCATCAGCCGCAGGCGCACGCCCGGATGGGCAGCGTGCAAGCTGAGCAAGGTCTGCAGGGGAAGGGTTTCACTCAAGGCTGGGTCCATGGGCCATCCCGCTCGCAAGGCCTCCACCCGTTCGCGAACAAATCCCTCCTGGGCTAGGGAGGGATCCCTTGGCGCCATCAGCACGGGGCGCTGCCCCATCTCTCCAAGCCGCAATCCCTTCTCCAGCAGAGCCAAGGGCGGAAGATGGCTTGAGCCAGCCAAGCCCAAAGCTCCCGCCTGGATCTGCTCGGCATGCAGCGCCAAATCGTCATCCAAACCCTCACAGCTGAAGCTGCCCCAGAGCGCCAAGCGCAGGGGGGCCTTCCAGGCCAGCTGCAGCCTCTCGGGCCGATCTCTCCACGGCCTCGCCCAGGGAAGCAGGGCCAAAGTTCCGTAGCCGCCAACCGTTGCCGCCAAGGAGAGACTCTCCAGGGTTTCCGAACGACCCAGCCAGGGATCTTCCAACACGCTGTGGGGATCGACCAGGGGGGGGGCCAGCCACCAGCGCTTCCCATCCAACTCCCTCCCGGGCTGGGAGGGGGTGGGGGGCACGCTGGGCTCCCACCCCATCAACTGACGTCCCTGCAGCCACACATCCCGTTGGCTGGCCGGTTGCCCTGGCCCCTCCAGCACATTGACGTGGCGCAAGAGCAGGGAGGACGCCATCAGGCCCTCCATCAAAGGGCGCCTGCGGCGGTGCGGTCGAGCACGCCACCACCAAGGTGGCCGGTGAGGTTGAGGCAGCTCACCACGGGGGCACCGCCATGGCCATGGGGGTAATCGACCACGCTGACCCCCCCATTGCCCTGCTTCACCATCCAAATATCCGCCGGTGAGAGTCCCAGAAGCGCGCAGAGGATGGTCTTGTTCACGGCGTCGTGGGCCACCACCAGGGCCGTTTCCTCCGGGCTCAGGCCCCGCACAATCGTGCTCCAGGTGCCCAAAGAACGGTCCCACACCTGTTGGAGCGTTTCGCCGTCGGGCATGGTGACCGTGTGGGGCGCCCGTTTCCAGTCGGCCAGGAGCTCTGGCCATGTGGCGGCAATCTCCTGCTCCAAGCAGCCTTCCCAGAGGCCATGGCCGATCTCCATCAGCCCGGGAGTGGTGGTGAGAGGCACACCGGGATGATGGGTCAAAATCACTTCCGCCGTCTGCCGGGGACGGGCCATCGTGCTGCTGTAGGCCCTTTGGATGGCCACACTGGAGAGAAAATCACTGGCTGCCTTGGCTTGGGAGGTGCCGTGGGCATTGAGGGGAATATCAATCTGCCCTTGGAAGCGTCCCTCCTTATTCCAATCCGT
>JBIIJA010000026.1:0-11446 GCA_044234195.1 Cyanobium sp.
CTGTCAGGGAGCCTCGGACCCTTGACCAAACCCTTTCAGGAGGTGCCGGCCGATGATCCAGGGCTCGATCGGCCGGCCCTCCAGAAGGTGCTCCCGCACAATGCGCTCCACCCTTTCGGGGGTGACACCGCCATAGAAGATGCCGTCCGGCCAGATGAGCAGGATCGGCCCCTCCTGGCACACCCGCAAGCAGTCGGCCTTGGTGCGCAACACCACCCCTTCAGGGCGGTTGGGCTCCTCCAAGCCAAGGGTGCGCACCAGCTCCTTCAGCCGAGCCCAAGTGGCCGCTCCCAGGGCTGGATCACAGCACAGAGGCTTGCTGGGGGTGGCGCACAGCAGGAGGTGGTGGGCGACGGTGGTCATGGTCTGCCTTCAGCCCATCAACAGGGGTTGGCCGTGCCGGGCAGCCGCTGCCTCTTTCGCCGCTTGGCGGGCCCAGGCATCCACGGCCAGCACATCCTCCAGGCTCGGGTGGGCCTGCAGATCCCTGTGATGTTGCTCGCACACCGTTTCGATCAACCAGGGGATCGCCAAAAACGGAATCTGCTCTTCAAGAAAGAGGGCCACCGCCTGTTCGTTCGCGGCATTCAGGACGGCAGGCATGGTGCCCCCCGCCCGACCCGCCGCGTAGGCCAGGCCCATGCAGGGGTAGCGCTCGGGATCGGGCTCCCGGAAGCTCAAGGTGCCAATGGCGGCCAAATCCAGCCGGCGCCAGGGAGCCTCCACTCGCTCGGGCCAGCTCAGGCAGCAGAGAATCGGCAGCTTCATATCGGGCCATCCCAGTTGGGCCAACACGGAGGTGTCGGCCAGTTCCACCAGGGAATGGATGATGCTTTGGGGATGGATCACGATGTCAATCGCGTCGTACTCCAATCCAAAGAGATAGTGGGCCTCGATCACCTCCAGCCCCTTGTTCATCAAGGTGGCGGAATCCACCGTGATCTTGCGCCCCATCACCCAGTTGGGATGGCTGGTGGCATCGGCCACGGTCACCTTCGTGAGGTCTGCCGGATCCCAGTCGCGAAAGGCGCCCCCGGAGGCCGTGAGCAGGATGCGCCTCAAGCCTGGGGGGGCCTGCCCCGTGGAAAGACGCGCCTGCTCCGGCCAGGGAACCCCCTGCAGGCACTGAAAAATGGCGGAGTGTTCCGAATCGGCCGGCAGCAGGCGGGCCCCGCTCGCCCGCAGCTCAGGCAGCACCACCGGCCCGGCGGCGATGAGCGTTTCCTTGTTGGCCAGGGCGATGTCCTTGCCGGCCCGGATGGCCGCCAAGGTGGGCAGCAAGCCCGCGCACCCCACGATGCCGGCCACCACCAGATCCGCACTGGCCCAGGCCGCGGCGGCGCATAGGCCCTCTGAGCCTCCAAGAAGGTCGGGTAAGGGATCGGGGCGCAGGGCCGGCTCAAGACACGTGAGCCGGGTTCTCAAGGCAGCCACATCCTCCTGGTGGGCCAGTGCCACCACCTCCGGTCGATGGCGCAGGATCTGCTCCACCAGCAGATCCAGGTTGCGGTTGGCGGTGAGGGCCACCACCTTGAAGCGGTCGGGGAAGGCCTCCACAATCTCCAGGGTTTGGGTGCCGATGGAGCCCGTGGAGCCGAGCACGCTGATGGCCTTCATGAACCCGCTCCGCCAGGGACGTGCCCAGTCTCCCACCGCCCCCAGCGGGGCCCGCTCGCCCAGGGAGGAGAGACGCGGTTGACTGGGCCCAACGCGGGGGATCCCATGGCTTGGTGGCAACGCTGGAACTTCATTGCCAGGGCTCGCCTGGAGCGGGAACTCTGGGACGCGTTCGAGCGGGGAGACGATCCTGAAGCCCTGGTGGCCCAGGCCGCTGAGGAGGCGCACGATGGGGACGACAGCCTGCGCTTTCGTTTGGAGGTGTGGCAGACCACCCTGGCGCGGATTCGCAAGATTGAGGCGCTCATGCTCGATCAGCGGCCACCAGCAGGGCCACCGCCAGGCTCGTCGCCAGTCCCGCCCCCGCCCGCAGCAGATCCAGACTGAGGTCGGCCAGCAAGGCGCGGGCCGGTCGCCCCAACCCCCTGCACCCCAAACCCACCTCCCGGCCGGCCAACAGGCCCAAAAACAGCCAGGAGGTGCTCAACGGCAGCCGATCCCCACCGAGGAAGGCCAGCAGCACCAGCCCATAGAGCAGGCTCACCACAGTGGTGGAGCGAGGGTCCTCCATGCGGCATTTGCTGCGCAGCCGCCCCTGGATGGGCCCACCACCGAGGCAGACGATCAGGGCCACGGTCCCGCAGAGCACGATCAGCGTCACCCCCAGCTCCGCCAAGCTGAGCCGACGCGGCAAGACCACGTAAAGATTCGCCAGATCTTGCACCAGCCACTGGCTCCACAGCCCCGCGGTGGCCAGCCACTGCAGGGCAGCCCAAGGCATGGCTCCAGCCCGTTGCCCTGCTGGGGGGTGGGGATCCTGGTAGGTGGGCTCGGCGATGGGAGGGGCTCCTGGAGCCGGTGGGCTGCCCTCCAGCCAAGGGGCCAAGACTCCATACACCCATGCGGCCAGCAGAAAGGCCAGCCCATAGCCCGCCAGGGATTTCCTCAGCATCCCCCCCAGGTGCATCGGGGCCACGGCCGTGAGCACCAGGAAGGAGGTGCTCACTGGCAGGCCCAAGCGGGTGAGGGCCAACAGGGTGAGGAGGGGCAGAAGGTCTGTCCAGCGCCAGGTGGGTGGAAGGGGAAAGCTCTCTAAGCGTCCCCAGGCTGGATCCCCCGAGCCCGCCTTCCAGCTCAGCAGCAGCACTGCGCAGAGCACCCCCCCCAGAAAGAGGCCCTGGGCGAGCCGATTGCGGCGCCAGCGTTGGCTGGCCAGAAAGGGGCCGAGGGTTTGCAGGGCGTCATTGCCCATCACGGCCAGACTGGCCAGCCCGAAAGCGGCGAGCTGGAGAGGACTCACTCCCGAAGCCAGATGGTCACCCCCCCCGGCTTGTCCACCAAATCCACACCCTGCTCCCGCAGCTCAGCGCGGATGCGATCAGCTTCCGCAAAGTCGCGGGCTGCTTTGGCCTCTTTTCGCCGCTCCACCAGGGCCTCGATGGCTGCAGGGCTGAGTCCCTCTTCGGCAGGGGCGGGGTGCTCCGCCTCTGCTTTGAGCCCCAGCACGTTGGCCAGCTCCATCAGCAGCTGCCAGCGCGGCTCCAGCAGACGCTGAGTTTGGCTGGGGGCCTCGTTGATCTGCAGCTGGTTGGCGAGGGCCCGCAGGGGGCGGGCCAGCTCAAAGAGCTCCCCGAGGGCCGCAGAGGTGTTGAGGTCATCGTCCATGGCGCTGATGAAGCGGTCACGGCAGGCCGCTAGCTCGGGGGCCAGGCTCTCGGGGGGCAGGGATGGGAGAGGGCTCCAGCCCAACAGCTCCCCGTGGCGCTCCCCGAGGGAGAGGGCGGCGTTCAGGCCCTTCCAGCCGGTGGCCGCGGCCTCCAGGGCCATGGCCACGAAATCGAGGGGTTTGCGGTAATGGGCCTGCAACACGAAGAAGCGCAGCGTCATCGGGCTGACGCCGCTGGCCAGCAGACTGCGAATGGTGGTGAAGTTGCCGAGGGATTTGGACATCTTTTCCCCACCCACGTTCACCATGCCGTTGTGCAGCCAGTAGTGGGCCAAGGGTTTGCCGGTGACCGCCTCCGATTGGGCGATTTCATTTTCGTGATGGGGAAAGATCAGATCGGCCCCACCCAAATGCAGATCAATTGTTTCCCCCAGCTCTTGGCGCACCATGGCCGAGCATTCGATATGCCAACCCGGCCGGCCCGGCCCCCACGGGGAAGGGAAGCTGGGCTCCTCGGATTTGGCCCCTTTCCAGAGAGCGAAATCAAAGGGATGGCGTTTGCGGGCTTCCTCTTCAGCCCTGAGACGGCCACTGGCACCCTCCTCCTGTTCTCTGAGATCGCGACCGCTTAATTTCCCATAGTTGGGATAACCCATCACCGAGAAATACACATCGCCATCGGCGCTGTAGGCCACCCCCTTGGCTTGCAACTCCCCGATCAGCTGGCGGATCCCATCCAGGCAGCGGGTGGCCCTGGGCATGTGATCAGGGGGCAGGATGTTGAGCTGGCCGAGATCCTCGAGGGCCAATTGCAAATTGCGCTCACTCACCTCCTCCATGGAGCGCCCTTCTCGGGCGGCTCGCTGGAGAATCTTGTCGTCGATATCGGTGACGTTTTGCACGAAGGTGACCGCATAGCCACGCCAGCTCAGATAGCGGCGCAGCACATCCCAGACGATGTAACTCCGGGCATGGCCCAGATGGCACAGGTCATAGACCGTGATCCCGCAGCAATAGATCGACACTCGACCGGGCTCAATGGGCTCAAAAGGCTCCAGTTGACGGGTGAGGGTGTTGGTGAGCCGCAGCGGCAAGGGCACAACCGGCCGATCTGCCGGCGCTGGATTCCAGCAGGCACCGTAGGCGGAAGCGGGCCCGGCCCTCAGCGCCCGCTCGCCAATCCAATCCGTTCCCCCCGGTATTGGGCCCGCTCCCGCACGGCCTCACACCAGCCCCGATGCTCCAGATACCAGGCCACGGTTTCCTCCAGGCCAGCCTCGAAGCTATGGCGGGGGTGCCACCCCAATTCCCCTTCGATGCGGGCAGGATCGATCGCGTAGCGTCGGTCATGCCCCGGTCGGTCGGTCACCGAAGTGATCAGTTGGCTGTGGGGAGCACCTTCAGGGTGGAGGCGGTCCATCAGGGTGCAGATAGCCTCCACCACCTCTCGATTGGTGCGTTCTCCGTAGCCACCCACGCAGTAGCTGCGGCCGCACTGTCCGCGGTTGGCGGCCAGAAGCAGGGCGTCAACGTGATCGTCCACATAGAGCCAGTCGCGCACGTTGAGGCCATCGCCATAGACGGGGATGGGCTCACCGGCCAGGGCTTTGAGGATCACCACTGGAATCAGCTTTTCGGGAAACTGCCAGGGGCCAAAGTTGTTGCTGCAATTGGTGAGCACCACCGGCAAACCGTAGGTGTGGTGCCAGGCGCTCACCAGATGGTCGCTGGCGGCTTTGCTGGCGGAGTAGGGACTGCGGGGGTCGTAGGGGGTGGTTTCCGAGAACCTTCCCTCAGCCCCCAAGGACCCGAACACCTCATCAGTGCTGATGTGATGGAGGCGGAACTGCTCAAGCCGCTCCCCCTTCAGGCTCTGCCAGTGTCCACGCACAGCCTGAAGGAGGGAAAAGGTGCCCTGAACATTGCTGGCAATGAAGGCGTCTGGTCCTTCGATCGAACGATCCACATGGCTTTCGGCCGCCAGATGCATCACCAAATCCGGATCGGCCCGCTCCACCGCCGCCTTCGTGGCGTCCCCATCGGCCAGATCCACCTGTAGCAGTTGGTGGCGGCTGTCAGCCCCCCCGGGGTCGCCAATGGCGCTGAGCACCGCCTCAATGCTGCTGAGATCGCTGGCGTAACCCAACTTGTCGAGATTGAACACGGTGACGTCACTCTCTTGAAGGAGCCTTCGCACCACCGCTCCACCGATGAAGCCGGCGCCACCGGTCACGAGCAGGCGGCGGCGTCCAGCAAGGAGGGCGGTGAGGTCAACCATGGGGGGAAGCAGATAAGGACGGTGGATGGAACCAGCGGGCCGCCTTCAGGGGGCTGCTGGGGTGCGGGCCAGCACCTGGGCCAGAGCTGCCCTCCAGTGGGGGGCAGGCAAGTCCAGGAGGGTGCGGGTGGAGCGGCAATCCAGGAGCGAGTAAGCGGGGCGACGGGCGGGGGTGGGGTAGTCCTCGGTGCCGATGGGGCGCACGGTGGCAGCTGTGGAGAGGAGCCCCTGGCACACAGCGAGTTCACCAATCGCCACGGCAAAGTCGAACCAGCTGGCGGCGCCGGCATCACTCCAGTGGTGGATGCCGCTGATCTGACGCTCGATCACCTGCCAGCAGGCCGCAGCCAGGGTGTGGGTGGAGGTGGGACAGCCCACCTGGTCCGCGATGACACCGAGGGAGTCAGCGGCCGCAGCTTTCTGCCGGTGCAACCGCAGCATCGTGAGGCAAAAGTTTTGGCCCACTGGCCCATACACCCAGCTCGTGCGCAGAAGGCAGCGGCGCTCTGCTGGCAGCGCCTCCTCCACACGCCGTTCCCCCTCCGCTTTAGTGGCTCCGTAGACCCCAAGGGGATCCCTGGCCTGCTCCGGCTGGTAGGGGGATCCCTGCTGACCGTTGAAGACAAAATCCGTGCTGATTTGCAGGAGCCGCCCGCCGGTTTCGGCCAGAGCTTGGGCGAAGGCTTCGGGGGCTCCCGCATTCACCTTCAAGGCCAGATCTGCCTCGCTTTCGGCCCGATCCACCGCGGTGTAGGCGCCGGCATTGAGGACCCACCCGGGCTTGTGGTGGTGCACAACCTCACGGCAGGCGTTGGCATCGGCGAGATCAAGGGAGTCGCGCGCCATGGGGATCACCGCGATGCCCGGAGGGATGGTGGCCAGCAGGGCCTGACCCAACTGCCCCTTGCACCCCGTGACCAGCACCTTCAAGGGCGCGGTCATGGAAACACGTCTCCCTTGGCGGCGGCCTCTTCCAGGGTGGGAGCCTGGGCATCCTTCTCCGAGATGCGGGGAGAAGACACTCCAGGGGGGAAGGGCCAGGCAATGGCCAGAGCAGGGTCATCCCAGCGGATGGAGCGCTCAGCGTCTCTGTTCCAGAAATCGCTCGTCTTGTAGAGCACCTCAGCCGAGGCACTCAGCACCAAAAAGCCGTGGGCGAAACCGGCTGGCACCCAAAACTGGCGGTGGTTGGCCGCGCTGAGCTGGGTGCCGACCCATTGGCCGTAGGTGGGGGAGCTGCGCCGAACATCGACCGCCACATCAAAAATTTCTCCTTGCACGCAGCGGATGAGTTTGCCCTGGGCGTGGGGAGAGAGCTGGTAGTGCAGGCCGCGGAGCACCAACTGAGACGATCGGGACTGGTTGTCTTGCACGAAGGAAGGCGCCTCTTCCGGCTGCAGCTCCAGGGCTTCGGCAAAGCGCTTCTGATTCCAGGTTTCTAAGAAATATCCTCTGGAATCCCCAAACACCTGGGGGGTGAGCAGAACGGGTCCGGCGACGGGAAAGCGCTCAATCTCCATGGGGACTCTCCAGCAACTGCAAAAGGTAGGTGCCGTAGCCGCTCTTTTTTTGGGGCTCCGCCAGCTGGCCTAGCTGGGTGTCATCGATCCAGCCCATCCTCCAAGCCACCTCCTCTGGGCACCCCACCTTGAGGCCCTGGCGATGCTCCAGGGTGCGGATGTAGCTGGAGGCCTCATGCAGAGAGTCGGGCGTGCCCGTATCCAGCCAGGCCATTCCCCTCCCCATCAGCTCCACCCGCAACAAACCAGCTTCGAGATATTGCTTGTTGAGATCGGTAATTTCCAGTTCCCCCCTGGGAGAGGGTTGCACCTGTTGCGCCCTCTCCACCACCGACGCGTCGTAGAAATAAAGTCCCGTGATGGCGTAGCGGGAGCGGGGTTTCTTTGGCTTCTCCTCGATGCTCATCACCCGGCCAGTGCCATCAAACTCCACCACGCCGTAGCGCTCGGGATCCCGAACGGGATAGGCAAACACCGTTGCGCCCTCCTGCTGCTGTTGGCTGGATTGGAGCTGGGGGATGAGGTCATGGCCATGGAAGAGATTGTCCCCCAGCACCAGGGCGGCGGGAGAGCCGGCCAGAAAATCAGAACCAATCAGAAAGGCTTGTGCCAGCCCTTCAGGGCTGGGTTGCACGGCGTATTGGATGGTGATCCCCCAAAGGGAACCATCGCCTAGGAGGCGAGCGAAGCTCGGTCGGTCGGCGGGTGTCGTGATGATCAACACCTCCCTGATGCCCGCCAGCATCAAGGTGGTGAGGGGGTAATAGATCATCGGTTTGTCGTAAACAGGCATCAATTGCTTGCTCACCGCGCAGGTGAGAGGTGCCAACCGGGTGCCGCTGCCCCCAGCCAGAATGATTCCTTTCCGAGCGGCTTGTTCCGTTCCCACCTGAAATTTGATGTTGCTGGAAGTGTCTCACAACCACTCAGTGGATCCTTTTGCCGTTCTCCAGGAAACTCTCTGGCCTACTTCGTTTCCATCCAGTTCGCCCCAACTCCCGTTTCCACCAACAGGGGTACCCGCAGCTGGATCACCCCCTCCATGGTTCGCCGCGTCAGATCCAACACCTCGCTCAGGGCTTCGGGGGCGGCCTCCAGCACCAATTCGTCGTGAACTTGCAGCAGCAGGCGGGCGGGCAAGTTGCGTTGGCCCAGCTCACGGTGGAGCTGAACCATGGCCAGCTTGATGATGTCCGCGCTGGATCCCTGAATGGGAGCATTGGCGGCTGCCCGCAGCTGCTGGGCCTCCAGCCCCCCCCGGCGGGCTCCTTCTAAGGGAATCTCCAGGGGATCCTTCCCCAGATGCCTCCCGAGACCGCCGGAATCGAAATGGAAGGTGCGTCGGCGCCCCAGGATGGTTTCCACATAGCCCCGGCTGAGGGCGAGGCGTTCCTGCAGCTCTAGAAAAGCGAAGACTTTTGGATACCGCTGCTTGAAGCGTTGGAGAAAGTCCTTGGCACGCCCTTGAGGAATGCCGGTTTCTCTGGCAAACCGCTGCACGCCCATGCCATAAATGACGCCGAAATTGATGGTCTTCCCCAACCGCCTCTCGTCCGCAGTGATCGTGTCTTTTGAGAGGTGGGTGAGGATGCGAAGTTCGATCTGGGAATAATCGGCGCTGATCATCTGCCAACCCTCCTCCGGCAAGAAGGCTTTGCGAATCCTGCGGCTGAAATCGGTGCGAATCGGGATGTTTTGCAGATTCGGATTGCTGCTGGAGAGCCGACCCGTCGCCGTGACCGCCTGGTTGAAATCTGTGTGCACCCTTCCGGTTTCCGGCTCCACCAGGGCGGGGAGGGCATCCACATAGGTGCTGCGCAGTTTGCTGAGGGTGCGATGGGTGAGCACCAAAGGAACAACGGGATGGTCGTCTTCCAGTTTCTCCAGCACGGTGGCATCCGTGCTCCAGCCGGTTTTGGTTTTGCGGGATTTCTTGCGATCGAGCTTGAGGGTGTCGAACAGCAGCGCCTCCAGTTGTTTGGGAGAGCCCAGATTGAAGGCTTGCCCGGCCACCTCCTGGGCCTCGGCCTCCAATTGATCCAGCTGGGCGCCCAATTCCAGGCTGAGTTCCTTCAGGTAGGCCTGGTCGATGCGAATGCCGGTGGCTTCCATGGCGGCGAGCACCGGCTCCAGGGGCAGCTCAACGGTTTGGAGAAGGGCGGGCAAAGCTGGGCCCATGGCCTCCAGCTCCTGCCCCAGCCTGCCGGTGAGCTTCCAGGTGAGGTGCACATCCATCCCGCAGTAGTGGGCTGCGGCCTCGATCGGCACCTCGGCAAAACTGTTCCCCTTCCCCACCACGGAGGCGTAGCTCTCGGGTGTGAAGCCGAATTCGCGCTCCGCCATGGCCTCGAGGCTGTGTTTGGCCCCTGGGTCTCGCAGGTAGTCGGCCAGCAGGGTGTCCATGACCACCCCGGCCAGGGGCAGGCCATGGCGCAGGAGGATGAGTCGGTCGTATTTGGCGTTTTGCAGGGTCTTGGGGTGCGTTGCGCTACCCAGCCAGGGGCCCAGGGCCTGGAGCACGGTCTCCAGTGGAAGCTGGGGCTCGGGGGGCGCCCCATCGGGCAGCAGGGATGGGTTGGACTCCAGGCGGTGGCCCAAAGGGATGTAGGCCATCTCCTCTTCGCCCGCTCCCCAGCAGAAGCCCAGGCCCACCAATTCCGCCCGGAAGGGATTGAGCGATGTGGTCTCCGTGTCGAGAGCCACGGGGCTGGCGGGGTGTTGGGCAGCCCCCAGCCGCGCCAGGAGCTGCTGGAGTTCCTCCTCGCTGCGGATGATGGTGGGTGAGAGGGCCGGCAGGGGAGCCTGGGGCCGATCGTCTTCGGGCTGGCTCTTGTGGGGGGACGCCAGCGGCGGCGCCCCGGGTTCCCCGGGCGCGGTCTCCGCAGCGATGGGGGGGGAGCCTGGGGCCGCCTTGGAGAAGATGGTGGTGAAGCGCTCCGTTTGCCGAAGAAGGCTGAACAACTCCAGGCTTCGCAGTCGCTCCTCGAGATCCTCCGCGTTGACGTGACCGAGGGTCAGCCTGGGGGGCGCCTCCAGGGGCACATCGCGGTGGATGGCGGCCAGCAGCCTGGAGCGGTATGCGCTTTCGCGCCCCTCAAGAAGCTTGGCGCGCAAGCTGCCCTTGTGTTCATCGAGGGCGTTGTAAATGCCATCCAAGGTTCCGTGGCTCTTCAGCAGGCTGATGGCAGTTTTCGGTCCCACGCCTCGCACGCCAGGAATGTTGTCGGAACTGTCCCCGGTGAGCGCCTTGAGATCCACCACATCTTCCGGGGGAACTCCCAGCTTCTCCAGCACCCCCTCCCGGCGAATCTCCCTGGGCCCCGAGCCCTTGTTGTTGGGGCCACCCCCTAGATAGAGCACGGCGATATCCCGGCCGTCGTCCACCAGTTGAAACAGATCCCGGTCGCCCGAGAGAATGCGCACCCTCCAGCCCTCGCTGGCCGCCCGGTCAGCCAGTGTGCCCAACACATCATCGGCTTCGTAGCCCGGAGCCATCACCAGGGGCAGGTCCAGCTGGTCCTGGAGGATCTGCTGCAGGTTCTGCAGGTCTTGGAAAAAGTGCTCCGGGGCCACATCGCGATTGGCCTTATAGGTCTCATCCGTCTCGTGTCGAAAGGTGGGTTCGGCGGTGTCAAAGGCGATCGCCACCCCATCAGGCCGGCAATCCGCGCAGGTGTCGAGGAGGCTTTTCAAAAAGCCGAAGGTGACGCTGGTGGGCACGCCATCCTTGGTGGCAAGGCCCCCATCTCCCCCCTTGGCGAAGGCATAAAAGCTGCGAAAGGCCAGGGAGTGCCCATCGACCAGTAGCAGGAGAGGTTTGTGATCTGCCATGGCCAACCGTTTGTTCACCCCGGATCGCCACAGCCTGGCAGATCCATTCCCAGCTCCAGCGGCCTGGCGGGGCGACACCGCCGCCGCTCTGTTCAGCCCTTGCGGCCGATACCGCTGGTGGCTGGTGCGCCACTGGTGCCCGGAACGATCCCCTGTGCTCTTTGTTGGGTTGAATCCTTCCACCGCTGATGCCGGCAGGGATGATCCCACCCTCCGTCGGCTCTGCGGCCTGGCGGGCTGCTGGGGCCATGGGGGTGTGCTGGTGCTGAATTTGTTTTCACGGGTGGGCTCTGATCCTGCCCAGCTGCGCAAGTCTCCCCAACCGGTGGGGGAGCACACCGATGCCTGGATGGTCACCGCCCTGGGGTGGCTCGGAGCCCAGGCTTCAAATGGCAGCGGCCCGCCGCCCCGGGTGTGGGTGGGTTGGGGTCACCAGGGAGGCCTCCACGGACGCTGTCAACAGGTGCTCCCTTTGCTGCAATGCTGGAAGGGTGACGTGGTGTGCCTGGGGATCACCCGCCATGGCCAACCTCG
>JBIIJA010000360.1:0-2945 GCA_044234195.1 Cyanobium sp.
GGTGAGGGCGGAGAGGAACGGGCGTCGGTTCTGGGAGTGGGGACCGGGACGGAAGCCAGAGTCCGGAGGGGCGAGGGGAGGGAATTACGAAAAGGAAGAGTTTCGTATTTCGCTGAGCCTACGACATTCCGAGTGGCTCTCGACCTGGCCATTGTGTCTGGTCTGGGGTGCGGGTGCTTTGCTGCACCCAATCTCCTCTCGCCCGTGGCATCGTGTGAGGGCGGTTGCGTGCGAGAAACCGCGCCTTTTCCCCATGAGCGCTCACCACCCCCCATCTCTTCCCAGGCCCCCCAAGGCGGGACAAGAGATTTCCCCTGCGGCGGTGTCGTTGGCTGAGCCCGCTCCTCTCGCCACCCGGGATGGGGTATTGGCTCTGCTGTTGCGCCAGGGCGAAGCCACCGCCGCCGAGTTGGCTGAGGCTCTGGGGATTTCGGTTCAGGCCATGCGCCGCCACCTCCGCAGCCTGGAAGACGATTTGTTGGTTGAGGCCAGTGCCGCCCCTGCCGGGCCAGGGCGGCCCACCAACCACTGGCGCCTCACCCATCGCGGTCAGGAGCGCTTTGGCGATGGCAGTGAAACGTTTGCCCTGGGCCTGCTCCATTCCATGGCCGCCTCCCTCCCGCCGGACACCGTCTCCAATCTGATGGAGCAGCAAGCCGAGGAAAAGGCCAAGCACTACCGCAGCCAGATCGGTGCCGGATCCCTGGAAGATCGGCTGGAGCGCCTCACCGAGTTGCGCCGCGCCGAGGGCTACGTGGCGGATCTGGGTCCAGATCCCAGCCAGGATGGGTCTCCCAGGGCCTGGTTGATCCGGGAGCACCACTGTTCCGTCATGCGGATCGCTGAGGAATTCCCCCAGGTCTGCGACCAAGAACTGCAGCTCCTGAGGCTCACCTTCCCCGATTGTCAGATCGACCGCGTGCACTGGCGTCTGCAGGAGGGCCATTCCTGTGGATTCCGCCTTCAGCCCCGGGTGCCCATCCAGGTTCGCCAACCCCTCCCCTAGTGCTCACTCCCGAGGATCTTGATCTCCTTGAGGCCTCGTTGCTGCCTGCAATGGAGCGGCACTACCTACGGCTTCTGGCCCATGGCCTGCGCACCCTTCAGACCATCGCCGCCTCCACGGCCGACCCTCAGCGGGCTCCCGTTCGGGCCCAGATGGAGGCTTGGGCCGCCAGTCAGGCCCCCATGGCGGACGATCCGCACTTCCGGGATGCCTTCCTCGACCAGCTGGTGCGCCTGATGGGTCCTCTGGAGGAGATGGCCTCCCGCGGCCACCAGCCCCTGCTCACGCTGCAGTTGTCCCAGTTGGTGGCCTGGGTGAAAGAGCAGGCCGATGCCCGCCTCAGCTCCCCAAGCCAGCCACCAGGCTGACGCCCACCGTGGCCGCCAGGGCAGCCACCAGTCCCGTCGGTCCAGGCCGGTCTCCCTCCAGATGGGCGAAGGGAAGCGCCATCACCGGGGAGGTGGAGAGCAGGGCGACGGCTAGCCCCCCGGGCAACCCCGCCAGGGCCATCTGTTGCAGCAGGATCCCCAGGCTGGTGCCCAGAAGGGTGGCCACTACCAGGGTGGGCCAGGGCCAGGGCCGCCCTGGTGGCTGAGGCAGCGACCAGCCACCGCGGGGTCCCAGCTGTCCCAGGGCGGGCGCTAGCAGCAGGGATGCCCCCCCCAAGCGCACAGTGGCGGCCAGCAGGGTGGGCACCTCCCCGGAGCGAAGGGCAGAGCGGGCGAGCAGGGCTCCGGCACTGCCGCAGGCCATGGCCGCCAAGGCCAAGAGGAGCCCAGCCCAGGGCAGAGTGGTTGGGGCGAGGGGAGCCGGTGGCGGCTGTTGTCGGGCCACCAATCCCACCGCCAAGCAGATGAGGCCGATGCCCAGCCATTGCGCGGGATGGGGCCGCTCACCGAGGGCCACCAGGCCTCCCAGAGCGGTCAGGGCAGGTCCGCCGGCGGTCAGGGTGAGGCTGCGCCGGGTGCCCAGGCGCCGCAACGCGCCGAAAAACAGACTGTCGCCCCAGGCGATCCCCACGACCCCGCTCAGGGCCAGCACCAGCAGCGCCCGGCCCTGCCCCACGGGCCACTGCACCAGTGCCAGCAAGGGCAGTTGCAGAAAGAAGGCGAGCAGGGTTTTGCAGAGGTTGAGCTGGGTGGCCGTGAGGGTGGCGGGCATGCGTCGCCAGAGCAGGGTGGCCACCGTCCAGCAGAGGGCTGCCGCCAGGGCGGCCACGGCGCTGGTGGCGGCGGAGGGTGTGGCTGGTGTGAGCAATCCCGTCACAGACGTTCCAATCGCCCCCAGTGCGGCCGCGGCCCTGCGATCATCGCTGTAGAGCCCATGGGGAGGGGGCGGTGCTGATGGCGGAATCGATCGACGATGCCCTGAGCTTTTTCCAGCGCAGTTGCGGCCGTTGGCGCTCGCGCCGCAGCAGCCATCACCTGCTTCACCGCCGCGCCGAACCCGGTGGCTCCTTCATCGAGGTGGTGGAGCTGGCCGCCCAGGACCCCCGTCTGGTGGCGATCGCCTCTCTCCACGGGAAGGACCCTTCTGATCTCGTCGGGGGGTGTCAGGTGCGATGGAGTGGCGTGATGGCCTGGGATCAAGAAGGGGAATCCCATGAGGGGGAGAGCGTGTTTGGGCTGATCCCCACCGATGGCCTGGGCCGGGAAGGCTTTCTGCTCAGGGATCGGGGCTATGCGGAGACCGCCCCGGTGGCGGGGCGATTCCGCATGGATGGGGCCGGTGCCCTCCTGCTGAGCACCGATTACGAAACGATGAGCAGCGTGGAACGGTTCAGTTTTGCGGGGCCGGACGTGCGCATTCGCATGAGCACGGTGGAAGGGCTCTCCAACACGGCGACGTTTTGCATTGAAACCCGCATCGCCGAAACGGAGGCGGATCCCATCCAGCCCCAAGACGGTGGGAAGGCCCAACCCAGGTCCGTTTCCCTGAT
>JBIIJA010000361.1:0-2915 GCA_044234195.1 Cyanobium sp.
GATTCTCACGGACGCTTGCAATGTGGCACATGGAAATTGAAATCAGTATATTGCGCCTTCATCGGCCCAACTAGTTATTGGATGGTTCTGGGAACCACGCAACCAGAGGCTGTCTTTTCCGCAAACCACCGGCCAAGTGGGTTGGAGATCCACCGAAAAGTCTGGCGATGCATCAGGTCTGGGGGAAGAGTGCCAAAGGCTACGCGTGGTTTGCGGGTCCGAGAACCACCACCCTGTTGCGGGCTACAAAAGATCCGCGGGGTTGCGACCACCAAGAGATCCTGCATCGTTTGCAGGTGGCAGCTGGCGGCTGGGCACCCTCTCTCCGGGCTACGGTCTCCCTGCTGAGGACTCCCATGCCTGAGGCGCCCCCCCTGCAGCAGCACCTGCAGGCCGACCTGGCCTTGCTCGCCCGGCCGCGCCATGCGCAGTGGGATCCCTTGGGTCTGCTGGCGGTGCGCGCCCTGATCAAGGAGCGGCTGGGGGCGTTGGGGGAGCTGGAGGAGTGCCCCTTTGAAAAGGGCTCCACCCGGGGGGTGAACCTGATCCTGCCCCTGCCCGGCCGCCAGCCGGAGCTGCCCCCCCTGCTGGTGGGCGCTCACTACGACGGCCCGCCCCAATCCCCCGGCGCCGACGACAACGCCACGGGGGTGGCGGTGTTGTTGGAGTTGGCGCGGCGCTGGCGGCTCGAGCCCCCCCGGCGGCCGGTGTGGCTCGTGGCCTTTGACCAGGAAGAGCTGAGTCCGGATGGGGGGCTGCTCGGCAGCCGGGCCCTGGCCGCCCAGCTGATTGCGAGCAAGCAACCGCTCCACCTGATGCTCAGCCTGGAGATGTTGGGCTTCACCAGCCCCCACCAGCGCTATCCCCTGGCCGCCATGCGCTGGCTCTATGGCTCCCGCGGAGATTTCATCGCCCTGGTGGCCAACGGCCGCGCCCTCCCCTTGCTTCCCGGCCTGGCCCGGCGCCTGGGCCGCCATGTGCCCACCAAGGTGTTGCCGGTGCCGCTGCGGGGCCGCCCGATCCCGGAAACCCGCCGCAGTGATCACAGCCCCTTTTGGGATCAGGGCTACAACGCCGTGATGGTCACCGACACCGCCTTTCTACGCAATCCCAACTACCACAAGCCCAGCGACACGATCAGCACCCTCGACATGCCCTTTCTCGCGGCGGTGTGCGAAGGCCTGATCGCTGGGCTCGGCTCCCTCTAAGCCGTTGAGCGCAGCCGCCCCGCCAACATCCGCACCCCCGTCACCAGCAACCCCACCAGACCCAACCCCACCAGCAGCACATAGACCGGTTTGAACTGGGGGCCCAGCCATCCGCCCTGGTGCAGCACCATCAGCCAGCGAAAGCTGGCCACAGGGAGAGACGTCCAGGTTTCGAGCAGGCGAAAGAGCACCCCACTCACGGCCGTGAGCAACAGGGGCACCAGGGCCACCAGGGCCAACCGACTGTGGAGGAGCCGCTCCCCTTGGGGCGGCCGGCGGCGGGCCAGGGCCGGCAGCAGCTGGGCTCCTGTCACCAGCAACCCCACCAACCCCAACCCCATCGCCAACACATAGAACGGCTCCAACGGCTCCGCCAGAACGCCGCCGGCATGGATCGCAAACAGCTGCTTGGCCAGGGCTTTGGGCATGCCAAACCAGCTGCGTCCCACCCTCCCGGCCACCCCCGTCGCCGCCGCCACCAGCAGGGGGGCCGCCAACAGAGGCGCCAGGCGCCGGTGGAGCCGCCGAGAGGCCACAGGGTTGAGGAGTGCCATACGAAAGTGGCCGAGGGAATCCCACCCCATGGTGCGCCAGCTCTTGCCCTTGGCACCAGCTCGTAGGAGTGCGATGAATCAGGGGTCGCCGCCCCAAACCAGGGGAGGGCAGCCCTTGGCGCCCCGTGACGTCGACCACCAGACGCAGCAATCCCCCATACGATCGGCCCACCGCCGAGCTTGCCCCCATGGTTGGCCCCTATGGCACGCTCCGTGCCCTGGTGAGCGCCCCCCAGAGCGCCCGGGGCCTCACCATCGGCAACCTGGCTCCCCCCTGCGCCCTAGAAGGCCTCAGCCGCCATGGCCTGGCGCCCGATGCCCCGGCCACCTCCGCCATCGACGACCTCCTCCTGGAGGCCGGTGGCACCGACGACCACCGGGCCTCCTTGCTGAGCCTCCGCTGCCGGGCCAGCCACCCCATCGAGCAACAGCTCCTCAACCTCCATGCCCGCTGGGGCGCGAGCCACCGGTTGGATCTGTTGGAGATGGCCAGCCGGGTGCTGGATGACGACGGGCGCCTCCTGCCGTGGGCCCCACCCACCGCCACGGAACCCCGGCGCCATGAACCCTTCAGCCTGCGGGTGCTGCGGGAGTGGCGGCCGACCGTGGCCAGCCTGGATCGCTGGTGCCGGGTGCGGGTGCAGAGCGATCCCGGCCTGCGCCAGCTCCTGCTCAGCCATGGCCTGCTGCTCATCGGTCCCTGGGCCCTGCTGGCCAGCGCCAGCCGCACCCGCGTCGAGCAGGCCTGGCACGCCTATGGCCAAGGGGCCCTGACCGCTGCCGCGGCCATCGCCCTGCACACCGCCTACCTGCCCCTCTATCGGCAAGCGAAGGAGGCCCACCGGCAACAGTGGGGCCGCAGCCGGGGCTGGGTGCCGGATCAGGCGTTTCTGGAGGAGCTGCGCCCCGGCGCGCGCCCTGGCGACACCTTGGAGCAGCTCCAGGCCATCGCCGCGGCCCTGCGGCGCTATGGGCTGGAAGGGCCACCCCCGGAGGGGCCCCTCGTCTCCGGAGCCGACGACGACCGCCCCGGCGCCGACGATCTCAGCGCCCTCGCCGCCCTCATCGATCCGGCCCTGCGGCGGGCCTGCCAGGGCCATCGCGCCACCCTGCTGCAGGCCGCCGGCAAGGACGCCTCCCTGCTGCGCTGCCT
>JBIIJA010000362.1:0-2903 GCA_044234195.1 Cyanobium sp.
TTGAAGCTTTACGCCAAGGTCATCGAACAAAAGGAATGGGCTCCCTCGGAGGGAGAATGGTCGACCTTGGCTTCCATCGATCAAACGTTGGTGAAATGGAAGCTTGTGCCGACTTCAACAGCTTCATAATGGCAAGAGACGCAGGACCGGCGAATCCTTCCTGACTGAAGCAGAAGAATCTAAGGAGTGAGCAAGGAATTAAGATCAGATTTCAAGGTTTGCCGAATCGCTTCTTGGATTTCCAACGGCTCTTCGTAGCCGTAGGTGGCAAAAATGTTGATCCCCTTTTGCGTGCACTTTGCACAAAGATCGCTGGTGGCGCGTTTTTTAGTGATGGCAGCGTAGCTATCTTCCAAGTAATTGCCGAGCCTTGGGGAAGAGGGGGATTCTACGCAGCAAACGGAATACATTCCATCCATATCGAGGGTGACTTGGGTGTCGCGCATGAAGCATTTCTGAGAGCGGTGATCACCAATGGCCTCACGCACCATCTGGGGAGAATATTCGATGTAGTCGAACCCATCGGGAACGCCTTCCAAGCCTTCAAACATCCGATCAATCGGCATGTAATAAGCGTGATACGGAGTAAATTTCAAGCCCAACTTGTCGCAAAAGTGCTTAAACAGATGCACTTCATGTTTGTTGTCACGATGCACAAGATAACGAACATCAATATCTTTGTAACTCTCCCAATCAGAGAGTGTTTCCGAGATACGGATCAAATTTGCCAACACTGGCTCGATACGTCCACCTTTGTGATTGATTGCATAGACTTTTTGAGTGAACCCTGAAACCGTTATCGTAAAATTCCATAACTTCAACCTTTTCAATTTCGACCAATCGTAGTCATAATTTAGATTGGAAGAAATGCCACAAGGGATATCATGCTTGATCGCGATGGCGATTAAATCGTCAAGGCGGGAGTGAAGAGTTGGCTCAGTCCAGTTGTAAAGACCCATTCTCAGATTTCCGCCTGTGTCGCTCTTCGCCTTGATGCAGATTTTTTCAAACAAGCCAAGATCCATTTCCCTCAGGGACTGGCCAATGCTGTTGGAGAATTCCGGCATCCCTACAGGGCAGGCTGTGCAACGGAGATTGCAGCCACTGACCACATCAATCCAGTATTCAATCGGCTTTGCTTTTTTCGTTTCCTGGGGCAAATCTCTGATGCCCATCAGATCCTTAATCCCCTGCTTGACAGGAACCGGAACGGCCTGCTTCAAGGTTGCGCCAAGATTCATTGGATGCCTGCTGGCTAATAAAAAATTTCAGCAATTATAAAGCATGTGGCAAGACTCGCGCACACCAGTCAGGAATTGGTGATCCCTGAAGCAACCAGATTCAGAGACGAAGCTCCCCTGGATCGTCAACAGAACAATCAGCAGAATCAACGCTACCCATAAAAGAACCTTCAAGCTCCATTCGTTGTTCCATTTGCCTCAAGAAATAACCTGTCATCATCGCAGATGCGAGAAGGCCTGCCAGATTTTCCCGACTGGTTTGAACCTTCACCTCAAACTGTTCTCCGGGAAGCATGCCAAGCAAGCCCTGAACGTTGTGGCGAATGATGTCCTGGATGTCACCACTTGCGGATCGTGCCACACGTTGGAGCACATCCGGCGACTGCTCTTGAAGGTATTGGATCAAGGCATTGCTGCCAATTGCCTCACTGTCGCTGGTGAGAAACTCGGGATTGAACATCAACCTCCTGCGAGCGGGCTCCTGGGAGCGGGCCAATTGGACTAGGCGATACCTTAACCCACATGGGAGGGTTTCAACTCCCGCAGTGTGGGGGCGGAGAACCGAAGTGGACCAAAGCGATTGAGCGGCCAGTAGCGCCAAATGGCCGTGCCAATGATGTCCTTTGCCGGCAGGGGACCCCAGACATGGGAGTCGAGGCTGGCATTGCGGTTGTCTCCCAAGACCAGCAGATGCCCTGGGGGCACCTGCAGCGGAGGCAAGCTATAGCCCATGGGCCCATTGCTCCAATCCGGATCCATGGCCACCCCGTTGCGCCAGAGCTGGCCCTCCCTCACCTCCACCTGATCTCCCCCGACGGCCACCACCCGCTTGATCAGGGCGGCTTTGTTGTCGTATCCAGCGTCGAGAAGGGCCTCGGGGGGATGGAACACAACAATCTCCCCAACCCCCGGGCCCACACCCAGACGGGGCAGGAGCTTCTGCACCAAAACCCGATCCTCGAGCTGAAGGGTGGGCAACATGGAGCCCGACGGGATCCAGCGGGGCTCAAGCACCAGCCATCGCAGGACAACGGCGACCAGCAACCAAAACACCAGCCCCCGCAGCGTGGAGAAAACCTCCCGCTGCCAATGGGGAGGTGAGCTTGGATCGGCCATGGGATCAGCCATCGCAGGATGGACATCTCTGGGAGATTCGACCTTGGCACAGGCAGGAACCTGAGATGGATGCCATTCCGGCTTCCGCCCTTGGCACGGTGGCCTGTTGCCACCTTCTGCATGCCCTGCAGAGCCGCGGTATGAGCCGGCTGGTGCTCTGTCCTGGCAGCCGCTCAGGCCCCCTGGCGGTGGCAGCGGCCCTTCAGGAACCAAAGGGGCTGCGGATCCACACCGCCATCGACGAGCGCTCAGCCGCCTTTTTTGCCCTGGGTTGGGCCAGGGGAACCGGACAGCCGGTGGCGGTGGTGACCACCTCAGGATCGGCCGTCGCCAACCTGCTGCCGGCCTTGGTGGAGGCCGACCAAGGAACCATTCCCCTGCTGTTGCTCACGGCAGACCGCCCCGAACGCCTCAAGGGCTGCGGCGCCAATCAGACCGTGAACCAGGAAGCCTTCCTTCTGCCCTGCTGTCGATGGGTGGGCCAAGGGGCAGCGGAGGGACTGGCAGCCATGGATCCCCCAGCTCTGCAAGAGCTTGCATTCCAGG
>JBIIJA010000363.1:0-2902 GCA_044234195.1 Cyanobium sp.
CTGGCAAAGCGGCGACCGGCAAAAAAGCGGCTCACCTTCAAACGACCGGTGACATCTTGAAGGTGGAGCTCCAGAAAGGAGAGGTTGGGATTTTTGGGGCTGGTGGCGGTGTGGCAGCGACGCACCGTGGCCACCACTGTGGCCGTGCTCCCCGCCACCAGGGACCCGATGCGCACGAGGTTCGCGTAGTTGACGTAATCGCGTGGGTAGTGCTGGAGGAGATCCACCACCTGAAACAGTCCCAGGCTCCCCAGACGGGTGGCCAAGCGGGGACCGATCCCTGGAACTTCCGACAGGGGAGTGGAGGGTTCCAGCCTGCAGCAGGAGTTCGTGGGTGCGGGAGTGGCTGGATCCCCCCTGCCGTCGGCAGGCAGCAGCCGCAGGCGCGGAGGAGCCACGGGCAGGGGCGGCCTGGAGCGGCAGAGCAGCTGATGAAGGCCTTGGCGCAGCTGGCGCACCAGTTGCTGGCGACGGGCCACACTGAGCTCGCGGTAGTGGAGGAACCCCTCACGGAGGACGTGCAGCTGCTGTAGGTCCTCCGTGGGCAAGCCCTTTGGCGGATGGGTCAACGAACGCTGCACGAAGCCACTGAAGGTATCCGCCCGGCCCTGGAGATCCGCAAAACCGCGATCCGCCTCCAACTGCGCGGCCTTCTGCAGCGGGTCGCACCAAGCCCTCAGACCCGGAGCTAGGGGGGTCAGATTCCCTCTGGAGGGTTCAGCTGGCTGTCGTGACGCCACAGGCGTTCAGCGTGGTGAGCCTGAAGTCGGCGCTGCAGGCGTTGAGAAGTCTCGGCCATTTTGAGGATGTCCTGCCGATGGTGCAGCAGGCGACGGCGACAGGTGCGCAAACGGGGTTGCTCCATCTCCAAATCCACCGTGCGAAGCCCATGGGCAACCTGAGCAGATTGGGAGGAGCACCTTGGGGCTCAAGCTGGCCCGTGAGCACCGCATCCAACAGGGGCACTGGCACCACACCAGCCATCAAGCCGGCGCGCAGCATCTCCAGATTGACGCTGTGGGAAAGATTGCGCAGCCGACGGCTCAGGGCCACGTTGAACCCTTCCAAGCAGTGGATCAGCAGCTCCGGATCCCGGGGCAGTTGCCCCCTCGACCAAGGGAGTTCAGAGGGAGCTGGCATCTCCTCCAAGCCCGAGAGGCCATGGGACCGGAAGGCGCTGGCAAGGGAGAAGGGAAACTCGGCCTCGCCCTCATCTTCCGTGCCATCCTCAACCTCTGGACCCTGGGCGTCAGCCGATGGGGGAATGGGGAAGGGGAACACATCTCCCGTCAGGGGTGGAGCCAGGTGCAGTTGGATCGAGCCGGTTGGCAACTCCTCGCGATTGGAGTCCAGACCCTCCTCGAAACCCTGGAGAAGCCTCTCCTGCTCTCGCAGGGCAAGACGTTGCCGCTCCCTCTCCATCCGGCTCGCCAAGATGAGGAGTTGCTCCACGGTGAGCAGGGAGCAACAGTGGGCAGAGAGGATTTTTAGACGGGCATGGAGCTGTTGGCGGGCCGTCTGGTGGAGGCGGTTGTAGCGGCGAGGATGGACCTGGGTGGCCAGGTGAGAGCAGGCCTGATCCAGGCTGGAGGGAAGCACCTCCCGTAGAACCTGCAGATAGAGGGCCAGGTCGCGGTAGAGGTGGGGAATCTGCTCATCCAGCTTGGCCTGGATGGCCCCAAGGGAGGGGACGGGGCCAGCAGGCTCCCCCACCTCAGGACGCCTGTCCCATCGCTGCAACTTCGGCGGCGAAATCACTTTGCTCCACTTCAATGCCTTCGCCAAGGGTGTAGCGCGTGAACCGGCGAACCCGGATGTTTTCGCCAGTTTTTGCGGCGGTTTGCTTCACCAGTTCGCCCAGGGTGAGGGAACCATCCCGGATGTAAGGCTGATCGAGCAAAGCCAATTCTTTCAACCTTTTGCCAATACGACCCTCGACAATCTTGGCTTTCATTTCCTCTTTCTTCCCAGCCAAATCGTCACGGCCCATCTCGATCGACTTCTCCCGATCCACCACCTCAGCAGGGATCTCATCAGTCGTCACATATTCAACATTGGGGCAGGCAGCGATCTGCATGGCCACGTTGCGAACGAGGTCTTGGAACAGCTCCCCACGGGCAACAAAATCCGTCTCACAATTCACTTCCACCAGCACGCCCACTCGCCCGCCGGTGTGGATGTAGCTGCCCACCATGCCTTCCGCTGCTGTGCGGCCAGATTTTTTTTCCGCACTGGCAATGCCTTTTTGCCGCAGCCATTCGATGGCTTTCGTTGGATCGCCCGCAGACTCCTGCAGAGCTTTCTTGCAATCCATCATGCCGGCGCCCGTTTTGTCGCGCAGGTCTTTAACGAGCTTGGCGCTGATCTCAGCCATGGGAGGGGAGGAAGGGAACAAACAACAATCGGGGGACAACGACGGCTCTGGGGAGGGGCTCAGCCCTCCTCCTCTCCACGATCTTGAGAACCGTGGCGGCCTTCGTTGATGGCATCGGCCAAGCGGCCAAGCACCAGCTGAACGGAACGGACGGCGTCATCGTTGCAAGGGATGGGCACGTCACAGAGGTCTGGATCGCAGTTGGTGTCCAGCATGGACACCAAAGGAATATCGAGCTTGCGGCACTCGAGAACGGCGTTCGTTTCGCGGCGCTGATCCACCAGCACCACCACATCAGGCAGGCGACGCATGGTTTTCAAGCCACCCAGATATTTCTGCAGACGATCCAGCTCGCGCCGCAGGACAGCAGCCTCCTTTTTCGGGCGCATGGCGATAGCCCCAGAGGATTCCATCCTCTCCAGGTCTTTCAGCCGATCGATGCGGGCCCGCATGGTGCTCCAATTGGTGAGCATGCCCCCCAGCCAGCGCTGATTGACATAGGCCGCACCACAACGGCTAGCCTCCTGG
>JBIIJA010000030.1:0-10754 GCA_044234195.1 Cyanobium sp.
TCCATAAGGAATACCATCAGCCTGTCCGCTGGAAACGATGTCATCTCGGACGGCAGGGTCGACTGTAATCACGTAAAGATGGTAGCTATGAATCCAGTTTTGGCCGCTATTAGGTAGATGTATGTTGGCCTGATGTGCCCAACCCTTGAGATAATCCTCGTATTCTAAGGCCCTTTTCCTCCGGGATTCCACCTGTTGGTCCAGATTTGCAAGCTTGCCTTTCAGGATCCATGCCTGAACCTCGTCAAGGCGGCTGTTGACCCCGAATTGCACCGCCTCTCTGTCCTCATTCCACCCGTAAAAGCGCAGGCGGCGAGCTGTCGTCAGAAGGGTGTGTCCTGCCTGCTTACCGAGCACGAGCATTCCCCCATCCCCGAGAGCTGCCAGATTTTTCGTTGGATAAAAGCTAAAAGCAGCAAAATCACCCCAGGTCCCAACGGGTGATCCCTCGTAGGTCGTGCCCGTGGATTGGGCACAGTCCTCAATCAAGGTTACGGCAAACTCAGAACACAGTTGACGCAGTGCGTTTAAGTCGCAGGCTTCTCCGTAGAGGTGCACCGCGATCACCGCACGGATCGTGGAAGTGTCTCCCCATTGGGCCTTGAGGAGCCGCTCCACTTCCCCCACTGAGATCACCGGGCGTCCATCCTCCACATCAGCAAAGACGGGATGGGCTCCAACTCGAAGGATGGCTGCCACCGTGGCATAGGCCGTAAGAGAAGGAACGATCACCCCATCACCTGCTTCCACCCCTGCGGCGCGCATGGCAAGTTCAAGGGCATCGGTTCCATTGCCCACGCCAATGCAATGGTCAGGTGTGAAGCCTTCCCCGAGCCAGGCAGCAAAATCTTCTTCTAATCCGCGCACGCCACTGGCCAGAATCGTCTGTCCAGAACGGGCGACACGATCAAAAGCATCCTCGATGATGCTTCTGTAGTGCAAACAATCCTGCAAAGGAAAGTTGGCTCGCTCCTGCAGGGAGTTTGTGTTTGGCTTATCCATGTTTGTTTTATCCATTCTTGAAGGCCGGCTGGTTTCAAAGATAGGAGGGCAAATGCTTTCGATAGAAGCCGATGGTTCTCTCTATGGTCTGATCTAGTGGTATTCGGGGCATCCACCCAGTGAGATCACTAAATTTCTCATGCGAGGAGTAATAATCGCCAATGTCAATTTTTTTGCGATCTTGTGGGTACTCCTTAACGACCAGCTCACCACCTCCATTCAGTTGGATCATGAGCTTAGCCAGACTGATGAGGGAGATCATCTCCCGACTGCCCAGATTGAAAATCTCCCCATAGCATTTTTCGTCGAGGGCGGCGATCAGAAAAGCATCCACCACATCTTCCACGTCATTGAAATCCCTCAGTTGATCGCCACCCCAGACCTCGATCGGCAGATCCTCTAGCAACTGTCTGAGCCAGACCCCAACAAAGGTTTGCCGAGCGTCTTTAACACGCATCCGCGGACCGATTGTATTCGTTAGCCGAAAAATGCAGGACTTAATTCCATACAAGTCATGATAGAGTTGATAGTATTGTTCGGCAGCATATTTATGGATCCCGTTGATATCAACCGGCGCGATACGATGTTGTTCATCGACGGGTAGATAATCTGGACGTCCGTAGATTTGGCGGGTACTAGCGAATATGATTCGGATCTTTGGATTGACCCTTCGACATGCTTCGAGGAGATTTAATTGTGCCCCACAGTTAATATTGAGGTCAGTGTGCGGATCATTCATGGAATCCATATGGCTCGTTTGCCCTGCAAGATTGAACAGGATATCGATATCTTTAAGTAGTGGCTTCAGAGAAAAAGGCTCGCGAATATCTGAGAAATTCACGCGGATTTGCTCGGAACATGAATCTAGGTTGAACAGATTGCCACCAAACTCTGGAACAAGGCTGTCAATCACTGTGACCTTAGAACCATATTTAGCAAGCCTTGTGGCCAATGTGGATCCAATGAATCCAGCACCTCCGGTAATCAGGATTTGCTTGCCACTCCAGTCTTCAGGCCACGCTTGTGTTTCCAAAAGGGTAGTCACGCCTTTCTCACCCTACCCAGGAGCAAGGGGTCGGAGCAAAAGGAGCAGAAGACATCACTTGTGTAAAATTTTTAACAGTATAGGTCATTACAGCCCCTTTTTAGCACTTAAATGCTTTTTCCCCTTCAGTTGCCTGGGGATTTTTCGTTTTTTCGGACTTTTCGATCTTGGATCCCATTCCAAACGTCGACTGGTCTGCCGATCAGCTGTCCTCCACCCCTCTCACGATCCTTGAAAGCTCACTTCGTTCGTCTGTCGTGATGCGGTGGGGCACACCACTGATGATCCTTTCGAAGTTCGTGAATGAATCTTTAATCTCAGGCCCGTTGCCAGTGATCACAAATTCCCGGATCCCCTTATCATGCCAGGACCCACGCATCTTAAACACGTTTAGGGCTCTCGCCATTTCACCTCTTATTTCAACGTATTGAAGCAACAGAATCGTGTCAGTAATCGTGGAAATATGGGAATCGGTAATTGAATGACTTCCCATAAACTCTTCGGAAGTATTTGTAAAAAACCCAGCAATTTCTTCTTGTTTGGCATAGCCAGTGACGCCGATGACAAATTGACGGAATGCATTGTGGCTTACACCGCGGGCCAGGGCAGACAGTGAGTCAATCGCCATTCTCGAGGGTTTAAACTGCCCAATTTCAGTCTTGATGATCTGTAGATGGTCTTCAAGACCAGTGGATTCAGGATAAGCACAAATAATTTTCAACAATCCATCTTGTTCCATTTGTTCAAAGTCAATCCCCCAGCTTGTGGCGTTACGTAGTAGCTGAGCTCGGGATTCCTCATAGGCAAAAAGAATCGCTCTCTCCTTGCTACGACAAGCATCTTCCACAAACTTACTTACCAATAGGGTCTTGCCGGTTCCCGTTGCCCCAGTGGCAAGAATAATGGAATCTTTGAAGAAGCCACCACCACACATCTCGTCCAGCCGTGGCACGCCCGAACTCAGCCGAACATTGGATGAGCGCTGTGTCAACCGCATTGCACCCAGAGGGAAGATGCTCACACCATGGCTCCCCATCGTGAATGGAAATTCACCCTTCATGTGGGTGGTCCCGCGCAGCTTTAAAATTTCGACAGTTCGCCTCCGACGTTCTCCTTCCAAGACGTTTCGCAGGATGACAACATTATCGGAGACAAATTCCTCCACTCCATAACGCGCGATAGGCCCGTACTCATCGATTCTCTCGGTGGTCATTAATGTGGTGACACCGATTTCTTTGAGTCGGGCAATCAGACGGAAGATTTCACGGCGAACCACTGATACGGCATCATATTGCTGGAATACCGCTGTGATTGAATCGATGGCAACTCTGCGCGCTTTGTATTTACGTATGGCATAATTGATTCTCTCGATCAAACCTGAGAGATCAAAACTTCCTGCGACATCCTGGCCCTCTGGATCTGGAGAGGCATCCAGTAGGAATAACTTATCTTGTTCAACCATATCTTGCAAATTCCAGCCAAAACTAGCAGCGTTCCTGAGAATGTCTAGAGGGGACTCTTCGAAGGTCACAAAGATGCCTGGCTCATTAAAATCCCTGATTCCATTATAAAGAAAGTTGAGGGAAAATACGGTTTTGCCTGTGCCCGACGTGCCGCTGATCAGCGTGGAGCGCCCGATTGGTAAGCCCCCATGGCAAATGTCATCAAACCCCTCGATGCCAGTCGGCAGCTTTTGCACCTGAAGCAATGAGTTGGTGGAGGTATTGGGAAGATTTGAATCCTGCATGGAAGAGGGAACGGCGATTGAAAAAGGGAGACGACTGAGGTGTTAAGAGCTTGTCATTGAATCTCCTTGCTGATCCATGGGAGGTTGTTCTTTTGGAATCTCTGCCACTGATTCCAGCTTTGTCTCTTCAAGGCTGTAGCCTTCGTCAACCAACTCTTCGTAGAGAAGATCAAGCCCAATAAGCACCCTTTCTCTGTCTGAGAGATCGCCAATAATGCGTCTGACGGGAGGAGGTAAAATCTTTGCCAGCGTTGGTGTGGCAAGAATTTTATCCTCTTCAGCAAGCTGTGGATTCTTCAAAACGTCAATCACCTTTAAAGCATAGACCCCACGAAATTCAGTCTCTAGAATGTTGCGCAGTGTCTTTAAAGCACGCATCGAATTTGGAGTATTCCCTGCGACGTAGAGCTTCAGGATGTAGGTTTTGCGTGCTGGCATGTCAGATGTGCTCCTGGAGTCTGTTGAGATTGTCTTGAGTTGGGGCTATGGGGCGATCCGGTGGAATGGATCGTCGATACATCTCACAGAGATGTGCCATCACATCGAGCAGCGCTAACCGGTAGTCCTGAAGAAAGTCATTCTTGTGTCCTTCAAGTTTAAGTTGTTTCCAAAATCCGTCAATTAGGTTCATGTGAATCTCAACGGTCGTCGTAATCGGGAGATCAGCAAAAAATGCAGTATTCACAAAACTCTCGAGGGCTTGGTTTGCCGCAGCAGGATCACGAAAGTAACTCACCAAAAGATCCCTGTATGTGCGGCTCAGGGAACGCAGGAGATCCTCCTTTTCTGATTGGCTCAAGCTGCGGAAAAATTTCCCGGGGTCCCGCTTGTAGTACACCCCCAGGTAACCCAGCCTGTCTTTCAGCCGATTGGCCAGTTTCCACCGCTCCTCCGTGTTGGTGCTGGAGCCTGGAGCCAGGTTTCCTCCGTTTCCGCCCCGCAGCACCCCCCGTCTCAGGAAGCGGGAAACGGCCGCATCCAGGCTGTAAGGCAGCTGCTCCAATTGGTCCGCCGGCAGGTGCACCTCCGCATCGTGGTACTCGACCCTGCCGGTGACTTCGCCAATCACCACAGCGGGAAGAAGCAAACCCTGTTCGCGGAGGGTCTGAAAGACCTCAGGTGGAAAGGCACCCTGCTCAAGAAGCACCGCATCGTAGTTCTCTCGGCTTCTCAGCATGGTCACTGGATCCTTCCCATCTTCCATGGCCACGAGGGCATAGCGCCCGGACTTCAGCCAGAGGCCACACGCCTCCTTGAGAGCCTGCGTTCGCAGCAGGTTGGCAATGGTGAGAGCGGGTTCACTCATCGGGCGGCAAAAGCCAACAATCTGTTGACGCCTTCAAATGTTGACGAATCGGAGGTGGGAACGGGAGGATCTTTGTTTGTCTTCCGATTGCCGTGAGACCAGGCCCAATCGGGGCGTTCCGCCCCAGCCTGGCCGCGCCCCCGCAGCCCATGAGCGCAACCACCCCATCAGCCCCTTCGGCACCGGCCCCAACGGGTCCCGCGTCCAGTTCCACCCCAGCCAAGGCGGATCCAGCTTCCGGCCCCAGCCCAGCTCCGACCCAGACCTCCTCCGAGACACTGGTGTACGCCATCGTTGAAGCCTCTGGGCAGCAATTCTGGCTGCAGCCCAATCGGTATCTCGATATCGATCGTCTGGAGGCTGAGGTGGGTAGCGTGGTGAGTCTGGACACCGTGTTGTTGGTGAACGGGTCCAAAGGCGCCACTCTTGGTCAGCCCTATGTCCAGGGAGCCACCGTGGAACTGAAGGTGATGGCCCATCGCCGGGGGCCTAAAATTCTCGTCTATAAAATGCGACGCAAGAAAAAAACCCGCCGCAAAGCTGGCCATCGGCAGGAGCTCACAAGGGTGATGGTGACGGGGATTCAGCTTGGCGGCAAGGCCGTCAGCTAATCCATCCCTATCATCGTCCTCGTTTCTCTCCCTCCGTTTTTATCCCTTCGATTCATCACCCATGGCACACAAGAAAGGCACAGGTTCCACCCGAAACGGTCGCGATTCCAATTCCAAGCGTCTCGGCGTCAAGGCCTATGGCGGCGAGACGGTGACCGCCGGTTCCATCCTCATTCGCCAAAGGGGGACGGCGGTCCTTCCTGGCCTGAACGTGGGTCGGGGATCCGATGACACCCTCTTTGCCCTCGCCGACGGGGTGGTGCAGTTCGAAAGCATCAAGCGGGCCCTGCGCAATCGCAAGCGTGTCAGCGTTGTCTCTGCCTGATGGGTTGTGGCCCGGCCCGTTCGATCGGTCAACGGGCCAGTGATCCTCGGATTTTTGGTGCTGGATAAACCGGCAGGCCCCACCTCCCATGATTGTGTGGCTCGGGTGCGCCGGGCCTACGGTCTGAAGCGAGTTGGCCATGGAGGCACCCTTGACCCCGCTGTGACAGGGGTTCTGCCCATTGCGCTTGGGCCTGCCACCCGGTTGCTGCCTTACCTTCCGGGTGAGAAGGCGTATCTGGCCACCGTGAAGTTGGGAGTGCGAACCAGCACGGATGATTTGGAAGGCGTGGTGCTGCAAAAGTGCGCCCTGCCCACCCACTTGTCCTGGCACGACCTCGAGGCGGCACTGCATCCCTTCCGAGGGTCCATCTCCCAGCGCCCGCCACTCTTTTCTGCGGTGCATGTGCAGGGTCAACGGGCCCATGCCCTAGCTCGGAGGGGCCAGGATGTGGAGTTGCCTTCCCGTTCCGTCCAGCTTCACCGCCTCGAGCTTTTGGCTTGGGATCCATCCCAAGGCACGCTCAAGTTGGCCATCGATTGCTCAGCAGGCACCTATGTCCGGTCCCTGGCCAGGGATCTGGGGGAGGCTCTCGGTTGTGGCGCAGCTCTGGCCAGCTTGCGACGCACCTCCGCCCTGGGCTTTCAGCTCAGCCAGAGCGTGTCCCTTGAGGCCCTGATGGCTTCCCCTCCCCCTCTTCTGGATCCCCTGGAGGTGCTCGTCCACCTACCCAGGCATCACCTGACCCCAGGCGATTGGGAGGGTTGGCGCTGCGGCCGCTCCCAGGTGGCCCATCAGCCATTGGCCTCGGCCGACCCTGTGTTGGTGGTGGCACCAGATGGCAAGCTGGCAGGCTTGGCCAAGATGGCCGATGGGGTCTTGCAGCCCCGAGTCGTCTTCGCTGCCAACGGCTGAATCCTTCTCCCCGGTTCTGTCTTCCGGATCCCCCCGCCATGGCAGGCCACAGCAAATGGGCCCAGATCAAGCGCACCAAAGCGGTGGTGGATGCCAAAAGAGGTGCTGTCTTCACCCGTCTTGGTCGGGAAATCACCGTGGCCGCACGCTCTGGTGCGGATCCAGCGGGAAATTTCCAGCTACGCACCGCCATTGCCAAGGCCAAAGCCGCAGGCGTCCCAAACAGCAACATTGATCGGGCCATCGCCAAAGGCAGTGGTCAGGCGGGTGGGCCCGGAGACACCTTCGAAGTGGTGCGTTATGAGGGCTACGGCCCTGGAGGAGTGGCTGTGTTGGTGGAGTCCTTCACCGACAACCGCAATCGCACGGCTGCCGATCTCCGGTTGGTGTTCAACAAGGCGGGAGGGAACTTGGGTGAGAGCGGCTGCGTGAGTTATCTCTTTGATCTGCGCTCCGTGCTGCGCATCGAGCAGCCCGATCTGGTGGAGGAGTCGCTGCTGGAAGCCCTGCTGCAGCTTGAGGAGCAAGGTGGCCCCGCGGCTCTGAGCTACACCCTTGATGGGGAGGGAGCGGAGGTGATCGGTCGGTTTGAGGATCTGGAGACCCTCCAGACGGGGTTGCAGGGGCAGGGTTGGTCCTTGAGCAACTGGGACCATCGCTGGATCGCCAACACCCTCAGCCGGGTGGATGAGCCAGAGGTGCTGAGGGCTGTGCTGCGCATGCTCGATGCCTTTGAGGATCTCGATGACGTGCGAAGTGTGACCTCCAACCTGGAGGCAGATGAGAGCCTGATGGAAACGGTGATGGCGTGATGCCCCTAGGTGGGAAGCCCGGCGGCGTCTGAGGAGTCGAGCGCCGTCGCATCGGCCAGGAGGCACACGGAAGGATGGCGGTGCAGCCAACTCGCGGGAAGATCCTCACAGGGTGGGCTGTGCAACAGCCTTCGCAGCACCGGCGCCTTCGCTGCACCGGTCACCACCAACACAATCCGATCGGCTTGAAGAATCTCGGCCAGGCCAACGGTAATGGCCTTGGTGGGCACCCGCCCTGGATCGCCACCAAATGCGCTCCCATTGGCTTGGCGAGTGCTCTCGCAGAGCTCCACACAGCGGGTCCGGCTGTCCGGACTGCAGGGTGGCTCGTTAAAGCCCACATGGCCGTTGAGTCCAAGCCCGAGGACCTGCAAACCCACCCCACCTGCCAGGGCCATGGCCTCCCCATAGCGATGGGCTGCTTCGGCTGGATCGGCGGCCAACCCATCCGGGAGGTGCACGCGATCGGGGTGGATCCCAAGCGGCTGGCACAGGTGATGGTGCATCTCGCTGGCGAAGGATCCGGGGCTCCGGGGACCCAACCCCACATATTCATCCAGATTGAAGCTGCACCAGTGGTGGCGCAGGATCTCTTGCTCCTCGAGCGGACGCTCCCGCACCAGAGCCGCCAAGGCTGCGTACACCGGTGCCATGGTTCGGCCCGTCGCCAGGCCTAGGGGACGACGGGGGGTCTGCAGGCAGGCTTCGAGCAGAGCCGCGGCGGCTTGTTGGGCCACGGCTTCCACGGAGGGGAGGGCCAGAACCTGAATCCCGGGCCCTGCGTCTTGCCTGGGCTCAGTAGGAGCGCAGAACGGCTCCTCTGTAGTAGTGACGGAGGATGTCCTCATAACTCTTTCCGCGCAGAGCCAAGGCATAGGCTCCCCACTGGCTCATTCCTACACCATGGCCGTAGCCCCGCCCTATTACCACCAGGCGGAAGCTGGAGGCTCCGGAGATGGGATCTGGGGGGAGGAACGCTCCATCTGGGGACGTGCTCCCCGCAGGGCCTTCTCGGGCCTCGCCAGGTTCCCCGGTGGGCTGGGGGAGATAGGGGAGAGTCGGGAGGGCCATGGCCCCTGCCATGTCCTGGGGCTTGGCTGGCTCGAACTGAAATTGCACCAGGGTGCTCCTGAGCCCCAGGCGCCGGCGCAACTCGCTGCCGCTGAGCACCAATTCCCCCCTCGGCCCAATCACCTTGGCCCGTTGGATCCTCCCGGTTTTTGACGCTTGCAGGGGTTGGATGGTGATGGCGCCACCGATCTCCGCGAAGGCTTGCCGCAGGGCATCGGGAGCAAAGGCTTTCTCCCAGCGACTGACCGGGCTGCTGGTATCAAAGTCGGGCACGCTCACCAAGTAGGGCAGCTGGCGGCTCCAGAGATCGCCGCTGTTTTCCGTCAGGCCGCCGCTGCTGCTGTGAAACACGGCGTTGATGAGCTGCTGGCCATGCATGAGCACCTTGCCCCGGGTGGATGCCACGGCCTGGCGGACTGGACCAGATTCAGCCTCCACACCTTTGTAGACCTGGCTGGCCACGGTGGCTTTGAGATCAAAGGGGGCTTTGGGGCGGAGTTGTTGCAGGGCATAGGTGCGGGACGCCACCGCCTGGGCCTCGAGGGCGGCCAGTGGCCAGGAGCCGGGCATTTCACTGCCGACGACGCCGGGCAGGTAGGTCTCTAGGGGGAGGCGATTCACCGCCTGCAATCCCTCCCCCTCCGGGCGCAGCAGGAGCGTGCCGCGGTAGCGCCGTTGCTTCAGCACCACCAGGCTCTGGGGGGCGATGGGATCGAACCGCAGCTCCTGGAGGGGCACCTGGCGTGGCTCGGAACCTGGCGGACCCTCCTCGACACCCAGTGGACTGCCCACGGCCAGGGGGGGCTGGGCGGCGTTGTTCTCCTCCTTTCGGGCTTCGGGGTAGGGCTCCAAGGTCAGCACATCCCCCTTGCGCCCCACCCGCAGTTGGCGCCCGGGAGAGACAACCAGAAGGGTGCGCCCCGACTGATCCCGCAGTTGGAGCCCCTGGTTGCCTGCGGCCCCGATGGTGATCTTGGGGGCCTCCAGCAAGAGCACCCGGATGGGCAGGCCCTTTGGGGAATCCGCCACCATTGCCGAGCCCAGTCGGGCCCCACCCGCCAGGGGCATGGCCACAAGGGGCAAGGCCGCCAGAAGCAGGACGGGCCAATCAGTGGGACGAGCCATAGGCAAACGGGGGCATCCAAACAACATCCAGGCATTCTTGCGAGGTTGCTCTGGCCTGGCCAGGGGACGTGTCAGCATTTCTGCGGCGGAGGCACGATTGTGCAGGTCACCTTTCTTGGAACCAGCTCAGGCGTTCCCACCCGCTCCCGAAATGTGTCGGCGGTCGCCCTGCGCCTCCCCCAGCGCGCCGAGCTCTGGCTGTTCGACTGCGGCGAGGGTACTCAGCACCAGTTTCTGCGCAGCCCGCTGCGCGTGTCCCAGCTGCGGCGCATTTTCATCACCCACATGCACGGCGACCATGTCTTTGGTCTGCCTGGGCTGCTGGCGAGCCTTGGACTTTCCGGACACTGCGAAGGGGTGGATCTCTATGGGCCAGAACCCCTCCAGGATTATCTGGAGGGAGCGCTGCGGACCTCCTCCACCCGGCTGAGTTACCCGATTCGCGCATTCGGTGAAGGAGGCGGCCCGCAGCGGTGCACCTGTTCTGGAAGACGGGGATCTCACGGTGCGCACGGCCCCTCTGACCCATCGCATCCCAGCCTTTGCCTACCGGGTGGAACAAAAGCCCAGACCTGGCCGTTTCGATGTGGAGCGGGCCCGGGCCCTGGGGATTCCCCCCGGCCCCCTCTATGCCGCTCTCAAGGCCGGGCGATCCATCACCCTGGAAGATGGCCGTGTCGTCTCCGGATCCAGCCTGTGTGGTCCCGATCGACCGGGCGTCAGCGTGGTGTACTGCACGGACACCGTCTTCAGTGAGGAGGCCGTTGGCCTCGCCAAGGGGGCCGATCTGCTCAT
>JBIIJA010000365.1:0-2868 GCA_044234195.1 Cyanobium sp.
GTGGGCGCCGCCGCCGGTGTGGATCACCACCGGCCCGGCCACCACCACCACCTTGCCGCCCCGATCCCGAATGCGGCGCCACTCCCAAGCGATCTGCTCCACCACCAGCTCCACCCGCCGCTCGCTGGAGACTCCGGCCCCCATGAAGGCGAAATCCGTCTCCCGCCTGTCCC
Organism: Cyanobium sp.; assembly: GCA_044234195.1. GTDB lineage: Bacteria > Cyanobacteriota > Cyanobacteriia > PCC-6307 > Cyanobiaceae > Cyanobium. The sequence continues at coordinate 174 of JBIIJA010000365.1, forward strand.
GGGCCGGGTCCTTGCGCAGGGTGCGCAGCCCCTCCACCCCTACCACCACCTGCTCTCCAGCCCGCAGATCCCGCAGCAGGCGGCACTCCACCAGGGCAGGGGCGCCTGGCTCCGTGGTGTCCCGCCGCACCACTAACGCCCCATCCATGCGCTGACGCGCCACCCGCAGCCATTCCCCCCCCACCCGCACGTCTGTGGGATAGATGGTGCTCACATAAAAATCGTCCGGCGCCACCCCATCGGCCTCCACCAGGGCCAGGGCCGCATCGCACTCCTCCTCCTCACTGGCCTGGGCGCCCAGATCAATCAGCCGCGCCATCAGGTCGGCCATCACCCCCCCATCGGGAGCACTCACCCGGATGGCGGCGCTGGAGGGGCTGTGGCGTTGCTGGCCGAGGGCGAACTCCAACACCTGGAAGCTGCCGCCCCCCTCCACGATGCGATCGAGGGCCCGGTTGATCAGGCCCGTGTCCAACAGATGGCCCTGCAGGCGGATTGTGCGGCTCAAGGTGGGCCGCACCGCGCCCTCAAGTCCCCCACCCACGCCCAGAGCGCCGGCGCCAGCCGTGGCGGCCAGGCGGGGTTCATCCAGCCGCAGGGTGAGGCACTTGGCCGCCCCGCCGGCCTTGAGAAATTCCGTAAGGGGTGTTTCCAGCACGGTGTAGCCCCGCTCCTCCAGCTGCCGGCGCAGCTCAGCGCTGGCCTGATTGAGGATCACGGTGTCGCCCACGTTGACGGCATTGCAGGCAAAGGCCAGGGCATCGGCCTCCCCTACCACCAGCCGTTTCTCGGGACTGAGCCGGCTTTCAATCAGGCGGTTGGAATAGAAATCAAAGGCGCTCGGGTAATACAGCAGCGTGCCATCGGCCAGGGGACAAAAGCAGGTGTCGAGGTGGTAGAAGCGCTCATCCATCAAGCGGAGGGAGAGCACCTCCACCCCCAGCGCCTTGGCCAGCAGGGGATGGGCATCCAGCTCGGAGCGGAAGCCGTAGCCAGCCCACAGCCAGCCCCCAGAGCGATCCAGCAGGGCATCGCCGGCCCCCTCAAACGGCAGATCGGCGGGAAGAAGCTCCACCCGGTAGCCCTGATCTGCAAACCAGCGTTGAAAACAGGGCTCTTCTCCTTGGCGCTCCGGGTGAAAAAAACGTGCCAGCACTGCGGTGTTCTCCACCACCACCGCCGCATTGGCGGTGAACACCAAATCGGGCAGGCCCGGCTGGGGCTCGATCAGCTCCACCTGGGCCCGCGCCGCCAACACCTCCCGCAGCCCCGTCCACTGCTGGCTGGCCAGGGCCTTGGAGGAGCGGTGCACATTGCCCTCCATCCAGGGGTTGATCACGTAATCCACGTCGTAGTGGTCGGGGGCGCACATCAAGAACCGGGGCTCGCCCATCACCGCCATCGCCTCAAAGTGGCGTGATCGTGCCTTGGATCTAGATCGGAAGGGGTTCACGACGCACCTCCCATCGGGCCGACCACCCAAGGGCCCGGAGGCCAGGCCCCCAGCTCGCCCCTTAGGGACGGGCGGCGAAGGGAACGGCATCTGGGCTGCAGACGGTGCCCAGGGGGGGGAGCAAGCCAGAGAGGAGATAGGCGGTTTCGTAGCGGGCCACGCAGGCGCTGGGATTGCGCAGCACCGTGTGGCCATAGCCATTCACGCTCAGCAGCAGGCCCCGATCCAGCTCCCGAGCCATGGCCAGCGACGACTGGAAGGGCAACACCGGATCAAAGCGGTGGCCGATCACCAGCACCGGCACGGGGGTGGGGGTGGACCAGGGGCCGCTGAAGGGGGCGGCAGCCCCCGGCCAAGCCGCGCAGCGGCCATCCCCCCACACCACCCAGGGCCCCAGGGGCCCGGAGCGGGCCCGCGACTGCTCCGCCAGGGATTGGATGGCGGCGAGCTGCCGTGGATTGGGGCTCTCCCCGCAGCGCAGGGCCAGGTCCTGTTCCGGGGCCCCGTCCTGGGCGGGCGCTTCTGCTTGGGGGTCCCGTCCCCCACCGCGGGAGAGGGTGTCTAGGAAACGCCCCGCCCCCTCCCAGCCCCCAAGCCCCTCTCCATCGGCGGTCACGGTCTGCAAGCGCTGGCGCAACAGGGTGAACAGCTCACCAGTGCCCACCCGCCGATCACCCCAGCGCAAGGGACCCTGCCGCAGCCGGGCCAGAAGTTCGGCGTAGCGGCGCTCGCCTGCGGCCTCCGAGCCCCCCGGACCGCCGGGCGCAAAGGCGCAGCGGGGGCGACCCACGGCGGCGCAGCGGCGAAGAAAGGCCAGCAAGGTGGCCCCCGTGCCCAGATCCCGCTCGAGCCGATAGTCGGTGCCCTCCATCGCCTGGGGATTGCCGTTGTCGCCCCAGGCAAGGGGATCGACAGCCCCATCCAGCACCAGGCCCCCCAGGGAGCGGGGATAGAGATTGGCGTAGGTGGCGCCCACCAGGGTGGCCACACCGCTGGCTCGCAGCCGCAGGGTCCGCTCCCCGAGGGCCTGGCGCAGCAGCTCCAGATCCCGGGCGCTGTCCGCACTGCTCAAGTGGGGCAGCAGCCGCCCCTGGTGGCGGCTGCAGGCCTGGGCCAGCTCCTCCCAGCTCTGGAGCCAGCGGGCTTGCTCCGCCGCGCCCACCGGGAGGCTGGGGGGCTGACGGGAGCGCCAGGCCCTGGCCTCCTTCTCGGAGGGCCAGCACTGCAAGGCCGCAGGCTGCC
>JBIIJA010000435.1:0-8133 GCA_044234195.1 Cyanobium sp.
CCACCTTCTCTCAGCTGTTCACAACCATAGCTACTGAAGTAGCGAAGCAGATCTCTACGCTTCACAAGAGCAAAGCCAGCTCCTCAGCCCCTGGGCCTGCGGCTTCTAATGCATCCTGACGATTGAATTCCAGTGCTTCTCGCAGAACCTTTCTTAGTGATTCCAAAAGCTCTTCGCGACTCTGCTCTTGAGCATTCACACCAGGAACCTCTTCCACCCATCCAATCCACCAAGAACCATCCTGTCGAATCACGGCTGTGTAGGCGGGTGCTGTAGTCATGTCTGTACCCAGGTTCTCTCCGTAACTTAGCTCAGATCAGTGTCATTGAGAAAGATCTCAACCTCAAGCATCTGATTAAATAACTGACTCTCCAGAGAATTGCATCGTATACTAAATGCTTATTGCAATGATCCCTGAATCCACGCCTATGCCTTCGCCCTTCCCCCCTCGATCCTTCGAACGCTCCAGATCAGAAGCGGGCCGGGAACACTACAAAGCAAATAGCTATTGCTCCCATCTTCTGCGTCTTGACGTTAGCAGGCATCTGTGCGGCTCCGCCAATAACCTGGTTTGCGTGCATGATGAGCCAGTGCATAGATTGTGATTCCCTGCTCGTCAGAGCGATAGAACAGTGCGAATGGAAAATCCTTAAGAAAAACACGTCGAGTTCTATTTTGCGCTGATGAGCCTGCTAGCGGGTATGCGAGAGCACGAGCTGAAGCATCCTCAACAGCTTCAAGAAATTTAGTCCCAAGCCCTGACTCAAGTCGATGATAGTAGGCAACTTCAGCAAGAAGCTCAAGCCTTGCAGGCTCAACAAACCGAACACGTATCACTGCAAGATCTGACGAGCTTCTGCAAATAATTGCTCTGCTGGATACGCAGAAATATCTCCCTTTTCAAATGCGTCAATGCGCATGGCTATCTCCTCAGACCACGCAGCTTCTATTTCTTCGATAGAAGTGTGGAGTGATTCCAGCATGCATTCCGCAAGCTTTGCCCGATCTTCTGCCGAGAGTGAGCGGGCCTGCTCCTCAATTTGTTGAAGAGATGATGCCATGAGACTGAGATCAGAGGAGTTGTAGGCAACTTTACTGCAATTCAGCCTTGGGTAGTGCCGCTAACGCTGCCCCTGAGTGGCAGGCAAGGTCTTGATAACACAAATAAGGATTAGGTGGTGGCCTGACCACTCAAGGGGCTTGTTGGCCGGCATTTCCGCTTAAGGAAGCAACTCTTCAAGTTCATTCCTCTTGATATCAACATCTCGCAGTACCTTGGCAAGCAACCCAGGACCAATTGATTCACCGGAATGGGCTGGAACTACTGTTGTACGTCCATCTGGATGACGTAGAAAATGATGGCTACCTTTTACCCTCTGCACAAGAAATCCAGCCTTCTTGAGTGCCGCGATCAAGGCTTTGCCTGTAACAGCTGAGTATTTCGGCACTTCTATACAGTAATCCTTTGAACGCCCACGAAATCAAGTTGCTCAACATCATCATCCTGAGCTTCGAGGCACAGCTCAATAGCTTCCTTGATTCGCTCCATTAGCTGATCTAATGAGCGTGCCTGTGTGTGACACCCGGCAAGAGCCGGCACACTGGCGACGAAAAAGCCATCTGAGTCTTTTTCTACAACGACGTCAAACTGCCTAGACATGGTCATCCCCTGCATACCAACAGACTAGCTCCAATCAGCTTTTCCGAACCCCCACACTGGGACCGGCCAACGCTTGCCATCACCTGGCCGCCGTGGCCTGGGGGCAAACAAAAATCGTTTGGAGGCGGCTCAGGTGAATGGCATTGTTAGTCTGCCCCCGATCTCTGCTACAGACCGTCCTTCACTACATCCTCCGCATTTCTGAGCAACTCCAAACATTCTCTCCTCAGCTTCGGGACATCCTCAAGAGCGGTTTCATACACAGTCTCGTGATCAACTGAAGCATAGTTGTGGGTAAGTACGTTGCGAAATCCAATTGCCTTTTGACCATTTGATAGACGCTTAAATTCTTCAGGCGAAAACCTAGCCAACATTGTAATCGCTTCGCCAATTACAATAAACTCACGTTCCACTGCAGATCGCTTTTCACGCAACTGAATATATATATCCATAGAGACATCAGCAAGGATTGAGGCGATTGAATCGCAAGCATCAATGATATCACAAAGGTAGGCAGTTATTTCACGAGCCATAGATCATCATCTTGGTCTTTTCGATCTCACGAGCGATAATTGCATTGCGCACAGCCCCACTCATAACTAGATCAACCTTGGTGCCAAGTACTCTTTGCAGCTCATCAAGCATTTCAAAATAAGCATGGAATTTTGCATGTCCACCGATGGGAGCGAATTCGACGAGAAGATCCACATCGCTTTCCCCTGGTCGAAAATCCTCCCTAATAGCTGATCCAAATGCGAAAAGCCGCTCAACGCTGTACTTGCGGCACAACTCGGCAATGGCTTCTTTGTGATCCTCGAGAAGAGCGGTCATGTTACACCTCTACACCCAATGTACCTCACGCAACGCGTTTCAGAGATCCGGAGCCTGCAGAGATTGGCGCTTGGGGTCAGACTAACGCTGCCCCTGAGTGGCAGGCAAGGAGCTTGGGGTGGCGAAGCAGAGAGCTGGGGTGGCCTGTCCACTCGAGGGGCTTGTTAGGCAGTTGCTGACAGCGATCTTCATACCAATCAGTTCCGAGTAAAAGTCATCGCGGATGTCTTGGGGGGATAGTCTCCGTTAACGTTCTCAACGGATAAACTACCCACGAGATCGAACATGTCAGCCTCTGGCGATCTCGTGCTCGGCAAAACGATTTTTCAACCCTAGATCGTCGGCGGTCCAGAAGGCCACCTGGGCCACGTCAGGCACAAAGTTGCCGCACACCTGATCGTGGATGTTGTTGACCCATCATGCAGGAGAGCATCGAGTAGGTGGTGGCTCCCTGTTCCAGAGGAGGTTGCCGGCCTTCTCAAGGTAGTACGTTCCAGAGGTGATGGGCCAGAACGGCTGGATCGTCCAGACTCGGGTGGTGGAAGGCCAGCAGCAGACCCAACTACCCAACCTGGCACTGTCGCATCCACAGTGATGGCAGCCTAAGGCTCGCGGCCAAAACCTGCCTTTGAGGCGGGCCGTCAGGAACTCCAAGGAGGAGACCCTCAGGATTGCGCGGTATCCGCGCGGGAAACGAGTAGGAGCCCTGCTGAGCGAAGCGATTCTCCAATCAGCTTGGCCGATGGGGAGGACTGGATTGCGTCATGGCCTGGCCAAGGGCAATGCAGGCCAACCATCTCGAAGCCAAGATCGATCTCTGTGGCTGCGTCGATCTGGTGCTTGAGATTGGGGACGTGTTGACATCAAGGCCGGCCGCCCCCCTGCTGCTGATAGCCACCTGGATGGGTAGCGGGAGACCAGCGAAGGCCCCGCGGAGATGACCTACCGGGCAGTTGCAGACCGTGGTTCTGGGGCCACGTTGCGAAGCAAAGGCTTGATGCTTGGGCAGGGCCTGCCGGCAGCACACTGGGAAGGGCCCCTTTCCGCAGGGAGGACATTCATGCCCCAGATCGCTTCCCCCAGGCCAACTCAGCCGGGGCTTGTTTCCTCGGTGCTGGCGGCTTCGTTGTGGCTGCTGCCCGGCGCTGCCCTTGCCTTCGCCGTGCGGGACGTGCCCAACCCGCGCCAGAGCAATGGCGGCTGGGTGTCCGATGTGGCCGGTATCATGCGCCAGGACACTGAGATCAGCATCAACGGCATGATTGATGCTCTCCAACGACAGGACGGCAGCGAAATGATGGTGGTCACCGTGCCGAATACGAGTGGCTCCCCCTCCCCCAAGGCCTTCGCCTCCGAACTCTTCAACACCCTCAAGATCGGCAAGAAAGGGATCGACAACGGCGTGCTGATGTTGATCTCGAAAAGCGACAGGCGGGTGGAGATCGAGACAGGTTATGGGATGGAGGCACGGCTGCCAGACGCCCGGGTTGGCGCCATCATCAGCACGGCAATGGTACCGCGATTCAAGGAAGGGGATTTCGATGGCGGCACGCTCGCGGGAGTTGGGGAGGTGATCGGGTCGCTGAGCCCTGAGGTCAGTAAGAATCTGCTTGCTGCAGATAAGCAAGCCGACTCACTTCCTGGTTGGTTTTTTTACATTATCTTCACTCTCTTTTTCGCCTTATGGGTCCTGGTCATGGCACTAGGTTTCAAGTTTGGTTGGTCCTCCAGCGGCGGCAGTGACAGCAGCGGCGGCAGTTCCAGCAGCGACAGCAGTGGAGGAGGCAGCAGCGGCGGTGGGGGAGCCGGTGGCAGCTGGTGACGACCGGACCGATGCCCCCCTCCTCTGAACCCGGCGAAGCCAATACACCCAGCGGCAGGAAGTTCTCCGACCGCCTGATCCCCGACGACCTGGCCCCGGAGGTGTTCGAGCGGGCCAGTCGTTACGCCGCCGCGGCGAAGGACAGCTACGAAACCTCCGAGCTGGTCGCAGCGGGGGCGCAGGTGGATCTTCCGCCGCAGCTGATCGAACGAGCGATCAGGGAGATCGAAGCGGAACGGCTTGAGGCCGCCGCGCTCAAGCAACAGCGGCGTCGGCTTCGGCGGCGCCTGCTGCTCGGGGCTGCGGCCGCCCTTGGTCTCGTCGCGCTCGAACTGTTGATCGTTGCGAACGGCTTGCTGAGCCAGGAACAGCGCGTGGAGGCGGCCTGGGCCCAGGTGGAGAACCAGCTGGAGCGCAGGGCTGCCCTTCTGCCGCGTCTCAGTGCCGTGGCCGAGTCGGCCGCCCTCAAGGACAGCCGCCTCCAGGAGCAAATGCGCCAGGCACAGGCTGCCCTGGACCGGGCGTCGACCTCTTGGGAGAAGGCCCAGGCCAGCGACAGCGTCGGCACCCTGATCGATCGCTTCCATCACCGGCTGGCCTCGGATCCAGCCGCCAGCCGTGACCCGCTCCTGCTGGCCCTTCAGTACGAGATCACGGGCGCCGAGAACCGCCTGGCCGTGGAGCGCATGCGCTACAACCAAGCCGTGGAGGCCTACAACCGCAGCCTTCGTACCTTTCCAGGCGTGCTGCCGGCGCGGTGGCTGCACCTCTCCAGCCGGCCCTATTTCCACACCGAGCCGATCGGAACCGGGCCCTTCCGCTCAGCCGCCCCTCCGCCATGAGCCCGCTGGGAGCTTGGCTCATGCCGGCGCCTGCTCAGGTAGCGGCCTCTCCCAGTGCGGGCCGCGCCCAATCTGGGCGAGCCAGTGGAGAGGATTCTGGCGGCCCTGGCTGAGGAGTGGTCGACCCCGAGGCCCAGGTTGTGCTGCTGGCCGGCGCCAACGACCAACTCACGGCGCGCTGCCGACCGGGCCGTCCTGCGGGGAGGCGATCAACGCCAACCAGCTGGCCTCCGCATACACCCTCGTCGAAGCGGGTGCCACCTGTCTCCTTATCTCCTCATAGCCGCCCTGGTGATGGATTCCGATCGTGCCGGCCACGCTGCCCCACCGAAGACGGGGCGGCCCTCAACGGCCTGATCAGAGCACAAAACAACCATTTACGGGGTTCTCTGCTGGAACTGGCCGCTATAAACGAGCTGCGGATCATGCATCCCGATCTCTATGTTCTGTTCTTCGAGATCCTCGCCCCCCGTCTTCGGCTTCCACGATGTGAGTTGGCCGGCCATTCCCTACCACCCCGAGGCGGAGTGGTTCCTGTGGTGGGCCTGTTCGTCGGTCGATCAGCTTCTTCAGATGGCAGCCCCCGCCCTGACGTTCCGGTTCGCCTAACGCTGCCCCTGAGTTGCAGGCATAGAGCCTGGGTGGCGCAGCCCAGATCTGGTGGTGGCCTGTCAACTCGAGGGGCTTGTTGGATGGCATTTGGGGTCAGTTAAGAGTGTTTCTTGGCAAACTTGACAAGCCAACCCAATGCAGTTATCTGAATAGTCTTCCTTCTTTTGTCACCTTCATCCTGTGTGCTTACAAGTAGACCGGCATCTTCAAGCGCCTTGACGTAAGGTCGAAAAGCTTGCAAGCTATTAAAGCCAAAAGAATCATAGTCGCTAGGCGAAAAGACACCATTTTGGATGATTGCATCTTCAAAGACTCGCCATGCGCGAGGCCTTAGCACATCATTTGCAGCTCGTAGTGCTCTCGAAGATTCATCAGACAACCATAATGAAAAGGCATGTCTTTTAGCAGCCGTATCAGCCGGATAAGTATCAGGCTGATAATTATCCGCTACCCACTGGCAAAAACTATCTGCTTTGCTCAGAGTACTTCGAAGTATGCGATGCAGGATCTCGTATAACCTTTCAAAGTCATCTACACAGAGAGGAAGATAAGGGGAATTTCTTGGATCTTCTAAATTGCTATAGGCAGAAATGCGAGAATTGTAAATCTCGGCAGTTAGGCTGTCATCTACTCCCAAGACCTCTATTGGCGAATGAAGAAAGCCTTCAAGCCGTGGCGATGAGACTGTCCCCAAAACAATTCCTAGCGCGCCACATAGAACCCAGCGTAGGCCTTGGATGTTCAATAGCTTGTCTCTAAGTTCCTCCAGCCGATGCCTAACCGTATCCGAAGTTTGCAAGAGTTCTAAGTTATCAATGGTGCATATGACTGCTCCATCGTTCGGAGTTGGAAACAAATCTGACAACCACTTTAGAACTTCTTTGCGAAAGCCACTTCTTTCAAACCCTGATGATGTGTTGGTCTCAACAGTCTTTCCGATACCTCCACCATTTCCAATGATGGATAAGCTTCCCTGAAGTGATGACACTTGTGGCGCATTAAGCCAGCTATCTAGCTGTTTTGCATTGATTGCTGAAGATCCACCAATGGCTTTAGCGCGCTCAATAAGAGTCTGAGCAACTGCCATTAAGACATCGTCGATGAATTCCTCTGAATCTTTGCTTGCACTGAGCTGAAAAATAGTATTACAGGGTATCAGCAGTGGACCATCCGAGCCCGAAAGCGCTGCGCTATAGACTTGATATGCGGCAACATTTACTAGGCTAGTCTTTCCGACGCCATTCAAGCCTTCAATCGTCGAAATCTTTGGAGGATTGAACAGCCTTCTTTTCAGCGTCTTTAGCTCATCATCTCGCCCTATCAAGAGCTTTTCGCCGAGTGCGGATGGAGGAAGTGGCGAAACCTGAAATGGTGAGTCACCAAATCCCCATTGTTGATAGATGTTCATTTCTGCAGCTAGTTGGGCTTATCTGTTGATTCAATCCAGCCTAGCCGAGAGCTATCAGAGGTGCCGCTGGACGCCCCTGCCCATCCAACGCTGATTGGACGGATCCGCTGAAATGTGAGTTCAGGGGGACTTTGGCAGTATAAGCAATGGGCCGTTGAGACGCTGTCGTAGTGGAGGCCCTGTCTGAAGAAGGACTCTGGGCGCGGGCGGCATGGGCTCTCAGGTGCATAGCGGATCCGCATAACACCGTTCGCGGCGTTACAAAAGGTCGGCTGGGCTGTTGACGCCAAGGGGGCCTCGATTCAATACGTGGGTGTAGATCATCGTGGTGTTTAGATCGCGATGTCCCATGAGTTCTTGGATGGTTCGAATGTCTTGCCCTCGCTCAAGCAGGTGAGTGGCGAACGAGTGGCGCAGGCGCACCGCCTTCAGGATCAAGCTCGGGTCGAGATGGTGCCTTCCCGCTTCCCCCGTGCTGGGATTGCGCCACCGCTGGTGCTGTGGGAAGACCCATTGCCAACCCCATTCGACTGGCGCTGAAGGGTATTTCTTGGCCAGGGAATGGGGCAGGGGGACACGGCCGAATCCGTCGGCCAGGTCCTTCTGATGGACCTGGCGAACAATCTTCAAATGGCTGCGCAGCTGCTCGGCCAGCCGTTTGGGAAGCAGGGTTCTGCGATCCTTCCCCCCTTTGCCGTCGCGAACAGTGATCTCCAGACGGTCAAAGATTCCGTTTCTCCGCCTTAGCAGAACGCCAGGAAGAAGAACATGAGCCCTCAAACTGGAAAGGCGAGGGAACACCACCATGCACTGGCTGAGCAACGTGCGTTTGCCCCAGGGCACGCCCTGCACCCATCGCCGCGATCAGCGTTGGCGGGTGCAGGTGGATGGGGAGGGGCGCATCGAGCGCCTCGAGCCCCTTGGCGCCGGCAGCGCCGCCGCCGGAGACGACTGGGGG
>JBIIJA010000366.1:0-2856 GCA_044234195.1 Cyanobium sp.
ACCTCTGATGGTCGCCTTCAAGCCCGGTTGAGTCAGCCCCGATGGGGACACTGGCGTACTTACCACGTACAGGTGGAGGGTGAAGCTACCGAGGCGCATCTCGATGAACTCCGTGGTGGGGTAGTCATCCAGAAGCAGCGGACTCTTGAAGCAAGGGCCTGGTGTCTGGCCAACCCTCCATGGGCTCCCAGAGATCCAGCAATCCGCTCCCGACTCACAATCCCCACCAGTTGGATCGCGATCAGCCTGCAGGAAGGCCGCAACAGGCAGGTCCGCAGGATGACAGCAGCCGTAGGGCTTCCCACACTGCGGTTGATTCGAGTGGCCATCGATCTTCAAGATGGTGAGGAGCCCCTCAGCCTCAAAGGACTGGGCACCGGCCAATGGCGCTATGTGGATTCCGATGAACAAAGGCGCTTAGCCACTCTTCTGTGTTAGCCGAGGACATCCATCAGCTCGCGTACGGTCTGCAATTGACCGTAGTAAAAGTTGGCGCGAGCCCTGCGTTCAGGGTCCTCAATGGCATCCAAGGCATCAAAGCCAAGGCTCTGCCAAAGGTCATGACCACAGGCACGGCTCACCTCAGCAATGGCTTCTTGCTCCAGCACACTGAGGCGCCGCTGGAGGTTTTTCACCTGGGAAATCGACACGGATCCACGCGAGACCCCTCAATAGTACGCACTTACCATGGGCTTCGTGCTTAGAAAGGCAATTTCTTCTTCGCATCCTTGTCGAGGTCGGCCTCCATATCCCTTAGTCGCTTGAGAATCGTCTCGTAATACTCCTTTAGATATTGCTCGAGGGTTGTGGTTGCGGCCTGATCAAGTCCAAAGGCTTCGTAGCTCAGCTCCATCGGCGCATCGAGGGGATCCCCACCCCCTGTCACCTGGTCAAACGAAAGACGTTCAGCCACGTTGACGCTCACGTCAAAGAAAGAAGCCACTGAGCGCATCAGCCCAAGAAAGAAAGGAGGAACCCGAGCAATCCGTGCTTCTTTCCCTGAAAACCTCTCGCACAGCTGGGTGATCTCTCCAGTGGTCCAAGCACGGGGGCCAACAACTGGAAAGGCCTGTCGCACCGTTTGAGGACGGGAGAGAGCAGCTACAGCAAATCGAGCTAAATCCTGAGTATTCATGTAAGCAATCGGGGTGGGCACTCCACTCACCCAAACAGTTTGTCCCTCCAGCACAGGGATGGCGAATTGACTGATCAGCCCCTGCATAAAAGCGGCGCAACGAAGAATGGTGTAGTCCAGATCGGAGGCCATAAGCCATTTTTCTGAGCAAGCCTTGATCTCCATCAAGGGCACGTCTGGATGTTGGTCCGCATGGAGAAGAGAGAAAAAAATCAAGCGTTTCAAGCCTGCTCTCTGCACTCCATGAAAAAGATTCTGTTGGCCTGTCCAATCGACTGTGTAACAGGAACCAGGATCAGAGGCCCGGGCCGTCGCGGCATCAATCACAGCCTCTTGCCCTTCCAACGCATAGGCAAGGCTCTCGGGCTCCAACAAATCTCCCCTGGTGAGTTCGCAACCCCATTCCTGAAGAAAGGCAGCCCTTCTTGGGGAGCGCACCATGCAGCGCACGGAATGCCCCTCCTCAAGAGCCCTCTTGGCAATCTGTCTCCCCAGGGTGCCTGTGCCGCCAACAACCAAAACCTGCATGACCCACGCACCAAAGCGGGGTGAGCCTAGGCGTGCTCAGGAGCGAGACGCGCCCCTGGGGGGGAGGATCTCAATCCTTCAGCACTTTTAGCAACAAGCTGCCGCCCAAAAGCCCAACGGGAATCAACACCCAAAACAGGGCAGCCGTTCCAAAAATCTCCGAGGCCATGATCCGCAAGTGAAGCAGCTACCTATTTAGCAGCTCCCCTCGCCAGATCTCCTGCCAAAGAGAGAATCGTGCGCCAAGGAGCATCCGTTCTGAGTTGTCCAGGCATCACTCCACTGACGCCAGCTTGATAGCCCTCGTCCAAGAGACGACGGACCAGCGCTTGAAGAGGGGGTTGGGAGGTCCCGAGCTGACGGGCGATGAAGGTGCTCGGCCAGCAACGGGGCAGGCTTGCATTGTCTCCTCTGAGACGCCCAAGCAAGCGAGAACCCTCTGGGCACAGGCTGCTGGGGGAACGTTCAGCCGCTGCAGCCATGGCATCCAGGATGGGGATCTCCTGAAGGGAGCCGATCCAAAGAGGACCACTGATGGCCAAGCCTGGGGTTTGGCAGAGGCATTCCTTCCAACACTTGAGATGGAGTAGGGGCTGCACCTGCTGGTCGCCACAGCGATGGCAGATCGCAAGCAACCCAAGTCTGCGCTCCTCATCCGGCAGGGGATGGCGACGCAAGCGGATGGCCGTTCGGAAGGTGCGCCCATCGCTGAAGGAAAAAAGGGGTTCTACCCCACGCCCTTGCGACCAAGCTGCTCGGGCGACCCCCCCCAATTGAAGACGGAGGGCCAGCTCCCAGCTAGCGGGGTGGCAACGCACCGAGGCACCCAAATGGCGCAAAGCAGCTCGCCTGTCATGGCCGGTTGGGCCTCGGCCATCGCTTGTCGCCAGGTAAAGCACACCGTCAAGAGCCACGGCCTCCAACACCAGCGGCACCAAGTCAAAGGGAGAGCCAAACGCATCCACATCCACCAGATCAAAACGCTCTCCCTGCAGAAGAGAATGGGCAAGCAACCGGTGGGCCCTAAGGGCGCTCGTGCGAAGCACACAAGATCCTTCAAGGACCCTGAGGTTCTGGCGAAGGAGCGACAGGCGAGCAGGGTCCGCATCATTAACAACTAGAGCTCGCGCCCCAGCCTCCAACCCATAGCGCAGGGAGCGCAGGCCACACCCTGCCATCAAATCCAACACCCG
>JBIIJA010000367.1:0-2843 GCA_044234195.1 Cyanobium sp.
CGACCAAAGCTGAGATCCACCCCATGGCGATCAAAGACCACCCAGCCCTCATCCCCCTGCTCCGGCACGTCAAACACCGGCTTCGACCTGGGGAGTCGCTGATCCGTCACCCAAGGCTCCACCTCGGAGAGGGCAATGGGCTCCTGGGCCACAGCCGGCGCCAGGAGGCTGGGCAGCGGGCCGGGCAGGGCCGCGCTGAGCAGCAGCAGGGGCCACCAGGCTGAGGACGAGCCTTGGCGGTGGGGGCGGCGCTGGCACGCCAGCGGCGATGCACCTCTTGGGGACATGGGGATGGGGGCTCCAAGGGGGACAACCCACAATTCTCGCCTGCCTCGGCGATCGCACCCTCCGAGTCGCCCTGATTGGCCCAGGGCATTCCCGGCCTCGCTGTTGCCTTCCCTTCTGCTCTGCTGGCAGGCTTGGATCCTCTGCCCTCCCGCCCCGTTGACTTTCACCGCCGAGAGTCCCCAGCGCGACGCCGGCCCGGAAGACGCCCTGGAGGATGAGCCGCAGGACGACCTCCAGGAGGAATTCCTTGGAGCCTTGGGCGCCCTGGGCGGCTCGGCCGGCAACGGACGCCTGCGGGAGGTGTTGGAGTGGAAAGACGCCACCTTTGATGGTGTGAAGGCCCAGCTGCTCAGCCGGAGCCTGATCGTGCCGGGCCGTGGGCGGGGCGGGTCCGTGGCCCTGGCCGCTGGCACCGGCGCCCCTGCGTCAGATGCCCCGGCTGGCCCGGTGCCAGTCCGCCGCGGCCGTGGAGCTGGGGTTACCCCGATTCAGTGGACAGGTGTTATTGCATCACGTTCTTGAGTTTACACCGATCGATGAACTGCTGCTCGTAGTCGATCGGGCTGAGGTGAGCGATCGTTGAGTGACGACGCTCGCGGTTGTAGTAGCCATCGATCCAGAACGCCAATTCTCTGATCAGTTGTTGAGGGCTGTTCAGGGCTTTGACGTTGTCATCGAGAATCAGCTCGTGTTTGAGGGTTGAGAAAAAGCTCTCCACCACTGCGTTATCCCAGCAGCAGCCCTTGGCCGACATGCTGCAATTGATTTGGTGCTCCTCCAGCAGCTTCCGGTAGGACGTCGCCCGGTACTGGCTTCCCTGATCGGTGTGGATCAGGAGCTGGTCGGGTTTGATCTGTCGTTGCCCCAGGGCCCTGTTCAGGGCCTCCAGCACCAACGTCGTTTCCATGGTGGCGCCCATGGCCCAGCCGACCACACGGCGGCTGTAGAGATCGATCCAGACCGCCAGGTACCGCCAACCCGCTGTTGTGCGCAGATAGGTGATGTCACCGGCCCAGCAGCGGTTGGGAGCAAGGGGGGAAAAGTCCTGCTGCAGATGATTCTGCGCAACTCCGGCGCCCTTATTGCCGCTACGGCGGCACGGCCTGAACCCTCGCCTGGTCCTGGCTTTGAGCACGGCTTTGCGCATCAACCGGGCAACCCGATGCCGGCCCACCTTGAGGCCAGCGGCCCTGAGCTCTTGATGGACCCGCGGTGCACCGTAGAAGCCGCGGTGCCGTTGAAACACCGTTTGGATCTGAGCCGTGATGGCCGCGTTCTCCTGGGCCCGTGGACCAGGGTTGTGCTGCCGTTGCCGCCAGTCGTGGAAGCCGCTGCGGGCTACCCCCAGTTGCCTGCAGAGCCAGGCCGTGGAGAAGCGATCCGACAGACGGCTAATCAGCCGAAACCTCTCGGCGGCAGCTGCTCCTTTGCAAAGTGTGCTGCCGCCAGCCTGAAAAAATCCTTCTCCCTCCTCAGCTCTCGGTTTTCTTTTCGCAGCCTGGCCAGTTCAGCCCTCTCGTCGCTGGTGAGCTGTCCTTGATCAAGAGGGCCAAAATCACCCCGGTCGATTCGAGCCTGCCGAACCCATTTGGCCAGGCTGCTGGTGGAGAGGCCAAGCCGCAGGGCTACGGCATTGCAACTGAGGCCTTCTGAAAGGCAGAGCTCAATCGCCTCCTGCTTCTGAAGCGCCGTGAACCGGCGCCGTGTCTTGGTTGGATTGGTCATGGATCAACAGTCTGAGGGTCATGGCGTGACTCCTATTGACCTGTCCGTGATTTTGGGGGAATCCCAATGGCCACCCTTGGATGATCAGGGCCATAGCTGGCCTCATCGATCGCCAGCGCACGCCGATAAAGCGGCTCCGCTTCCGCCAGGCGGTTGGTGTCCTGCAGCAGAGAAGCCAGGTTGTTGAGATCAATGGCCACATCCGGATGTTCAGGGCCATAGCTGGCCTCATCGATCGCCAGGGCACGCCGATAAAGCGGCTCCGCTTCCGCCAGGCGGTTGGTGTCCTGCAGCAGAGAAGCTGTCAGGCGACATTGAAAACTGAACCAGAGGCGACACGAAAACTGAGCCACCTGGACCGATCAGAAGCCCATGAGCCACAGAGGACAGCTGAGCCGCCGGAGGGGGTAGGGAGCTCCCAGGGGGCTGCATCGATGGCTGGTGTGGGCTTTGGCGTGGCCAGAACCAGCCGGATCGGTGCACCACGGGGGCTGATCGGGCTGGAGGGTTCGATGCAGACGCCGGAGGAGGTGATGGTGATGCGGCAGCTGCTGGAGCGTGGCTGGAGCCGCCGGCGTATTGCGGCAGAGCTGGGCATGTCGCGCAACACACTGAATCGTTATCTCACTATCGGCCAGTGGAAGCCCTACAGCTGTGCCAACCGCTCCGGCCAGCTGGATGGTCACCGGGAATGGTTACAGCAGCAGTTTGAGCAGCACCATGGCAACGCTGAGGTGGTGCGGCAGGAGCTGTGGAAACAGAAGGGCATCGAGGTGAGCCTGCGGACGGTGGAGCGTGGGGTGCAGGCTTGGCGGGAGGCGTTGCGACAG
>JBIIJA010000412.1:0-2544 GCA_044234195.1 Cyanobium sp.
CCGGCTGATCCTGCGGGACCTCAACCCCGGCGGCCCGATCACCCCGATCAACCGGCTCGATCACCAGATCTGGTGGGCGGCCTGCTTCCCCGAGCAGGCCGGCAAGGATCCGGCCACCCTGGCCGCGGAGGCCCGCCGTCTGGGCTTCAGCGGCACCCTGGTGGAACGGGAGCAAGTGGTGCCGATCCCCCGCCGTCCCTAGGCTAGGCCGGTCGCGACCTGTCATGGCTTCCACACCCCCTGCTGGCTCCCCGGGCTCTTCCTCCGCTCCAGAGCCCCATTCCGAAACGGCGGTCCCTGAGGCGGAACGGGCCCCTGTGCGGGTGTTGCTGGTGGATGATGAACCGGGGCTGCGCACCGCCGTGAAGGCGTTTCTGGAGGATGAGGGCTTCCAGGTGAGCACGGCCAACGACGGAGAAGACGGTTGGACCCAGGCCCAGCAGCTGATCCCCGATGTGGTGATCACCGACGTGATGATGCCCCGCTGCGACGGATTCGGACTGCTGAAGCGGCTGCGGGCCGATGAACGGCTGGGGGGCACTCCGGTGATTTTCCTCACCGCCAAGGGCATGACCTCGGATCGCATCGCCGGCTTCACCGCCGGGGCGGATGACTACATCCCCAAACCCTTCGATCCAGACGAGTTGGTGGCCCGCCTGCGCAACGTGGTGCGCCGCCAGGAGCGGCTGCTGGCGGAAGCAGCCCGCTTCGCCGATGCGGACATCGGCCAGATGGCCAAGCAGATCACGGAAATCCGCTCGATGCTGGGCACCGGAGGGGTGAAGAAGCAGGCGCCTGCCATGGCCTTCGACTTCACCCCCAGGGAGGCCAGCGTGCTCCAGCTGGTGGCGGAAGGGATGATGAACAAGGAAATCGCCCGCCAGCTCGACACCTCCATCCGCAACGTCGAGAAGTATGTGAGCCGCCTTTTCATCAAGACGGGCACCTCCAGCCGCACGGAGCTGGTGCGCTATGCCCTGGAGCATGGCCTCGTGGATTGAGGCCGAGGGGGCTTGTCTCCCTGAGGGTTGGCTGGCTGGGGCCCTGAACGCGGGCTGGACCTACTGGGATCGGGTGGAGACCGCCGCTGCCAGCGTGGCCGCCTTTTACGCCTCCCGCTACCCCCACAGCCCTTTGGAGCTCTGGCACAGGCGCCTGGCCGCTGGCGAGATCCATCGCAATGGGGTGCCGTTGCAGGGGGAGGTCTCCCTTGGGGCCGGCGATCGCCTCGCCTGGCACCGGCCCCCCTGGTGGGAGGAGGCGGTGCCGGCCGCCTGGGAGGTGGTACGCGACGACGGGGATGTGCTGGTGATCGACAAGCCTGCGGGATTGCCGGTGCTGCCGGCTGGGGGTTGGCTGGAGCACACGGTGCTGCGGCTCTTGGAGCGCCGCCATGGCACCGATCCTGCCGGGGTGCCCCGGCCTGTGCATCGCCTGGGGCGCTTCACCAGCGGCCTTCTGGTGTGCGCCCGCCAGAAGGCCAGCCGCCGCTGGCTCAGCGCCAGGCTCAGGGAGAGCACGGCGGCCCTGGAAGCCCCCCGGGAGGATGGGGGGGAACAGCCCCGCGCCAGCTGGCCTCGATGTCAAAAGGTGTATCGCGCCTTGCTGGTGCCTGGGGGTCTGCCGGCGGCGATGGGGCCGAATGAGGCCCTCACGATCCGTACGCCCATCGGGCGCCGGCCCCATCCTCGGCTGGGCCTGATCTGGTGCGCCGCAGCTGGGGAGCAGGCCGGTGATCTGACCGCCTGCAGCACCCTCAAGCTGCTGGCGCGCGGCCCGGAGGGCGACACGGTGGAGGTGGCGATCGCCAGCGGCCGCCCCCACCAGATCCGTATCCACTGCGCCGCCATCGGGGCGCCATTGCTGGGGGATCCCCTCTACCTTCCGGGCGGCCTGGCCCGGGAGGAGGGTCTGCCGGGGAAGGGGGGCTACCAGCTGCGGGCCCAACGCCTGGCCATCCAGCGGCCCGATGGTGGCTGGCTGCGGCTGGAGGCTCAAGACACGAGGGGGCTGCCAGGCTGAATGCTCTCCCCCCACCCCATGCTCCTGCTCGCCTCCGCGTCCCCAGCCCGTCGCCGCCTGCTGGAGCAGGCCCGCATCCCCCACCGGGTGCGGGTGAGCGGGGTGGACGAGGAGGCGATCTGGGATCCCGATCCGTTGCGGCTGGTGCAGCGGCTGGCCCGCGCTAAGGCCGAGGCGGTCCATGGCCAGCTGACACCAGCGGACGGGGACGTTCAGGGGGTGCTCGGCTGCGATTCGGTGCTGGTGTTTGGGGGGGAGGTGCATGGCAAGCCCGCCGATGGGGCAGAGGCCATCGCCCGGTGGAGCCGCATGGCCGGGGGCTGGGGGGACCTCCACACAGGCCACTGCCTGCTGAGCGTGGCTCTTGGCGCTGGGGCCGCAGCCCCAAGGGAGTGGCTCGCCACGGTGACCACCAGGGTGCAGTTCGCTCCGCTCAGCGCGGAGGAGATCGCGGCTTACGTGGCCACGGGTGAGCCGCTGCAGTGCGCGGGGGGCTTTGCCCTGGAGGGGCGGGGGGGCTTG
>JBIIJA010000027.1:0-11058 GCA_044234195.1 Cyanobium sp.
CAGCGCCGCCGCCGGAGACGACTGGGGGGGGGACTGGCTCAGCCCCATGGGCGTGGATCTGCAGATCAATGGGGGCCTGGGGCTGCCCTTTCCCGAACTCCAGGAGGCCGACCTTCCCCGGCTGGAGGAGCTGCTGGAGCTGCTCTGGCGCGATGGAGTAGAGGCCATCGCGCCCACCCTCGTCACCTGCGGCGTGGCCCCCCTGCGCCAGGCCCTCGACGTGCTCGCCGAGGCCCGCGGCCGCCATCGCCATGGCCTCTGCCGCTTGCTGGGGGCCCACCTGGAGGGGCCGTTTTTGGCGCCCAGCCGCCGCGGCGCCCACCCGGCGGAGCACCTCTGCCCCCCCAGTCTCGCGGCCCTGGAAGAGCGTATCGGCGGCTTCGCCTGCGGCCCTGAAGCCGATGTCGCCCTGGTCACCCTGGCGCCAGAGCTGGAGGGCGCTGCCGCCGTGATCGCCGCGCTTCGGGCCCGGCAGGTGGTGGTGTGCCTGGGCCATAGCGCCGCCGATGGGCCCCAGGCGGAGGCCTCCTTCACGGCGGGGGTGGCCATGCTCACCCATGCCTTCAATGCCATGACGGGCCTGCACCACCGGGATCCTGGGCCCGTGGGGGTGGCTGCCTTACGGGGGGATGTGGCCCTGGGGCTCATCGCCGATGGGGTGCATGTGGCCCCCACCATGGCCCTGTTGCTGCAGCGGCTCGCCCCCGCCGCCACCGTGCTGGTGAGCGATGCCCTCGCTCCCTATGGCCTGGGCGAGGGGCCCCACCGCTGGGATGAACGGTTGCTGCTGGTGCAGGACGGCAGCTGCCGTTTGGACGACGGCACCCTCGCCGGCACCACCCTGCCTCTGCTGGAGGGGGTGATCCGCCTGGCCCGCTGGGGCGTGCCCGCTGATCAGGCCATTGCCGCCGCCACCCTCCATCCCCGGCGGGTGCTGGGGGAGAGCCAGCCCCTCCCCATCCTGCTGCTGGGGCGCCCCCTGGCCGCCTGCCTGCGTTGGAGGGAGGAGCGCGAGGGCTTGCGCTGGAGCTCGGCGGCCTGAGCGGGTCTGCTGCGGCCTGAGCGTTCCCTGGCCAGTGGCGCCCCGGTGCCACTGCCTAGGATCCGCCGACCACCAGCTGTGCGCCCCTCCATGACGTCCGACCTTCAGCAGGCCAAGCCGGGCAAACAGGAGAACACCAACGCCGTGGCCGCCTCTGGTGGCACCCCCGCCGATGCGCCTTGCGCCAAAACAGCCGAGAAAGCTGAGGTGCGGGCCTATTTCGAGAGCACGGGCTTTGAGCGCTGGAACCGCATCTATAGCGATAGCGACGACGTGAACAAGGTTCAGCGCAACATCCGCCTGGGCCACCAGAAAACCGTGGATGCGGTGCTGGCCTGGTTGCAGGAGCAGGGGGATCTGGAAACCCGCAGCTTCTGCGACGCCGGCTGCGGCGTGGGCAGCCTCAGCCTTCCCCTGGTGCGCCTCGGCGCCGCCTCCGTGCTCGCCTCCGACCTCTCCGAGGCGATGGTGAAGGAGGCCCAGCGCCGCGCCGAAGAGGAGGGCCTGGCCGGCGATCGCCTGAGCTTTGCCGTGTCTGATCTGGAGAGCCTCACGGGCCGCTTCGACACCGTGATCTGCCTGGATGTGTTCATCCACTACCCCCAGGACGCCGCCGAGGAGATGGTGAAACATCTGGCCTCCATGGCCGAGCGCCAGCTCATCGTGAGCTTTGCCCCCTACACCCCCCTGCTGGCGGTGCTCAAGGGCATCGGCCAACTCTTCCCCGGCCCCAGCAAAACCACCCGCGCCTACCAGCTCAAAGAGGAGGGCATCGTGGCGGCGGCCGCCACCGCCGGGTTCCAACCGGTGCACAGCAGCCTCAACCAGGCGCCCTTCTATTACTCCCGCCTGATCGCCTTCGAGCGGGCCTGAGGCGCCAGCGCCACCAGCAGTTGCGCCAGCTGCCGATCCGCATCGCGCACCGCCAGGGTCTCCATGCCCGTGCGCAGGGTGAGGAGGGGATCAGCCTCGCCTGCACTCCCCCGCAACCGGGGCCCTAGCAGCCGCCACACCGCCTGCTCCAGGGCCGGCTCTCCCGGCTCGTGTTGCCACACGATCACCGCCGCGCCCACCGCCGCCGCGGCTGCCGCATTCGCATCCTGATGGCGATCGGCGGCCTGGGGGAAGGGCACCAGGATCGTAGGGGTGCCGCTCACCGCCAGCTCGCTGAGGCTCCCGGCCCCCGCCCGGCTGATGGCCAGATCCACATGCTGAAGCAGCCCCGGCAGCTCATCGGAAAAGGGACGCTCCACCACCCCCTCCAGTTGGAACTGCCCCGCCTCAGGATCTTGGCTCCCTGTGAGGTGCACCACCCTGCAGCCCGCTTCCGCGAGCCTGGGGATCAGGGGACGCACCATGCGGTTGAGCCGAAGCGCACCCTGGCTGCCTCCCATCACCAGCACCAGGGGGCCAGGGCCCCTGGGCACCCACTCGGGCAGCGGCGCGGGCTCCAAAAAGGCCTGCCGCACCGGCGTGCCCGTCACCAGGGGGCGGCAGCGGGGGAGCCGCTCGGCGGCCTGAGGCAGCCCCAGGGCCACCCGGCTGCAGAGGCGCCCCAGGAGGCGCGTCACCTTGCCGGGAATCGCGTTGCTTTCGTGCAACACCACCGGCACCCCGCACCAGCGGGCCGCGAGGATGGCGGGGGCGGCGATGTAGCCCCCCGTGCTGAACACCACATCCACCCCCTCCCGCTGAATCAGCCGCCGTGCTGGCAGGGTGGCCCCCAGCAGATGGAGCAAGTTGGCCAGCTTGCGCCAGCCCTTTCCCTGCAGCCCGCCAGCCCGCACGATGTGCAGCGGGTAGGAGCTGGGCACCAGCGTCTGCTCCAGGCGATCCGGCACCCCCAGCCAGTGCACCTGCCAATCCGCTGGCAACGCCTCCGCCACGGCCAGGGCGGGAAACAGGTGGCCACCTGTGCCGCTGGCTGCGATCAAGAGGGTTGGCATGGGGACGCTCTGGCGTGGGCGGGTGGCGGGCCTAACTTAAAAGCCAATGCTTGGCGGCTCCACTCCCTGGCTACCGCCCCATCCCCATCCCTTTCGTCACGCCCCCTGCGATGCCCTGTCCGCGCCGACTCCCTGCCCTGTCCCTCAGTGCGCTGATGCTGGCACCGGTGCTCGGCCTGGCCCCTGTGCGTGCGGCGGCTCCCACGCCAACCCAGCTGCAGGCCTTGGAAGCGGCCCTCAACAGCAGCGACGATGCGGCCCTTGCTGCCCTGCTCAGCAAGGGGCCGGGCCTCAATCCAGACGAGCTGAAGCAGCGCCGCCAGCAGCTCCGCGACACCTTTCCCGATGCCCGCTGGGAGGTGAAATCAGGCCCAGCGTTGAAGAGTGGGCAGTCCAGCGTGACGCTCAAAGTGTCCGGCACCCGCCGTCAGGGAGGAAGCACCTACCGCCTGGATGCGGAGCAGCGCCTCTCGCTCCAGACCGATGGGCAACGCTTCAACGGCCAAACCATCTGGCGGGAACAATCCATCCTGCGCAGCGGCGAAAACGCCCCCACGGTGAGTCTGTTGATTCCCGATGCGGTGCTCACCGGTCAGCGGTATGACGTGGATGTGATATTCGATGATCCCCTCGATGGGGCCCTGGTGGCTGGGGGCATCCGGCCGATCAGCGCTGAGGAGGTGTTGGCGATGGAGAGTCCTCGGCTCGATCTGGCGGCCCTCGGGGGCGGCGGCTTGTTCAAGGTGGTGCAGGCCCCGCAAACTCCCGGCGCCCAGACCTGGGCCGTGCTCCTGGTGCATCCCAAGGGTGTGGTGAGTGCCACCAAGCGGGTGCGGGTGGTGTCCGATCAGAAGGGGCTTCAGCCCTGAGCCCATGGGCCGGCCCCATCGCATCTGGGTGGTGGATGACGATCCGGAGGTGAGGGCTTTGTTGGCCACCTACCTCCAGGATCAGGGCTACGCCGTGCGCACCCTCGCCGATGGCGCCCAGCTCAAGGCCCGCCTGGAGGGGCACGTGGGGGGAGAGAGGCCTGATCTGCTCGTGTTGGATCTGATGTTGCCCGGGGAGGATGGGCTCACCCTGCTGCGCCGCCTGCGAGATGGGGGCGATGGTCTGCCCGTGCTCATGCTCACGGCCCGGGCGGATGGGGTGGATCGCATCATCGGGCTGGAGCAGGGCGCCGACGACTACCTGGCCAAACCCTTCCTCCCCCGAGAGCTGACGGCGCGCATTGAGGCCATCCTGCGCCGCCGCTCCCAGCCGCCCAGTGGTTCGCCCCAGCCCGAGGGAGCGAGCATTCAATTCGGCGATTGCACGGTGGATCTGGCCACCCGGGAGCTCAAGCGGGAGGGGGGCCTGCTGCCGATCACCAGTGGCGAATTTGCCCTGTTGGCGGTCTTCGTGGCGCACCCCCATCGCCCCCTCTCCCGGGAACGGCTGATCGAGCTCGCCCGGGGTCCCACCAGCGAAACCGAGAGCCGCAGCATGGATGTGCAGATCTCCCGCCTGCGCAAGCTCATCGAGCCTGATCCGGCCCGCCCCCGCTACGTGCAAACCGTGTGGGGCTATGGCTATGTCTTTGTGCCCGATGGCCGCCCCAGGCAGAGCTAGAAGGGTCGGGCTGCCCCTGCTGCGGCCCCTGGGCTATGGAGCCGCCGCTGCAGGGTTCACCGCCCTGGGCCTGCTGCTGCTCCATGTGTTGCTGGCCCAGCGCCTGGAACATCAGCAACGGCGCCAGCTGGTCAGTCAGGTCAGTTCCATGGTGTTGCTCAGTGAGGTGGCCCTGGAGCGCTATAGCCCGGCCGACCTCTCCGAGCTCATGGGCACCAAGGTGGCGGTGGGTCCCCAACCCCCCCAGGCCGGGCTCTCTGAGCGGCCTGCTGATCCCACCCTCAAGCGCCAGGCCGAGGCCCTGCGGGCCGATCTCTGCGGCAAGCTCAGTGCCTGTCCCGTGGTGTGGGCCGTGAGCCAGCGCCCCCCCCTCGGGCCTGGCCGTGGCGTGTGGGTGCAGCTCACCTCCCCGTTGGAAACGGCCTGGGTGTTTGCCCCGATCCCCGCCCTGCGGGGATGGCCTCCCGATCCCCAACTCCTCACCCTCGCCGGGGCCATGGGGGGGCTCACCACCCTGCTGCTGTTTCTCAGCCTGGAGGTGCAGAGGCCCCTGCGGCTGCTCGATGCCGCCCTCGAGCAGGTGGGTCTCGACCAGCAGCCCCTGGCGGTCTCCGCCCGCGGCACCGGAGCGGTGCGCAACCTCACCCACCACTTCAACACCATGCTGGCCCGGCTCCAGCTGGCCAGCCAAGAGCGGGCCACCATGCTGGGCGGCATCGCCCATGACCTGCGCAGCCCCCTCACACGCCTGCGGTTGCGGCTGGCCCAGCACACCCCCTGGTCGGCGGAGGAGCGGCGCCGGGCGGAGGTGGATCTCACCGCCCTGGAGAAGATCACCGAACAGTTTTTGTTGTTTGTCGGCGCTGATCGGCAGGAACGCCCGGTGGAGGTGCCCCTCCATGAGCTCGTGGCTGAGGCCGCCAATGCGGTGGAGGCCGTGGAGCTGGACCTGGAGCCCATGGAGCGGCCCGCGCCGTGGCCAACCTGCTGCTCAATGCGGAGGGTTACGGCAGGCCTCCCCTGCGGCTCGTGCTCAGGAACGCGCCTGCTGAGGGGTTCGCCATCGAGGTGTGGGATGGGGGGCCGGGCCTGCCCGCAGCGGATTGGGAGCGGGCCAAGCAACCCTTCCAGCGCCTGGATGAGGCCCGCGGGGGGTTGGGGCACAGCGGGCTTGGCCTGGCGATTGCCGAGCGGGTGGCCCGCGCCCACGGGGGCGACCTCACCTGCCGCCACGCCCTGGAAGGGGGCCGAGGGAGCTTTGTCGTCACGCTCACGGGCCGTTCCTTCCCTTAGGGATGGGCGCCTCAGTCGCATCTGGTCACACATTCGGCCCACTCGGTCGCAGTCCGGTGATGGAGGCTGCGCAGGATGGGGGAGTTCTCGCTCCACCTGCCATGTCGATTCGCTGTCCCGTTCGCCCGCAGGTGAGCCTGCAAGCCCTTGCTCTGCTGGTGAGCCTGCTCGGACCTGCCGCCTTGGCCCAGCCGGTGGGACCCAATCCCCAGGGGGGGCAGGGGGGCCGTTTGACCCCTGAGCAGCGGGCGAAGGTCTTCCCTGAGCAACGGCGGCTCGCCCTCCAGGACCGCCAGGCCCGCATCGCCATCCTGCGGCGGGGGGAGAGTTGTCTGCAAAACGCCGGCAATGCCGATGCCCTGCGCGGCTGCTTGCGCGCGGAGCGGGAGGCGATGGGCCAACAACGGCGCCATGGACAGCCTGAAGGCTCTCTATGAACGCAACGGTTTGCCAGCGCCCCGATGGATGCAGCGCCAAGGCAGGGGTCAGGGCCCCATGAGGGATGGGCCTGGCGCGGACATCTGAGGGTGGGATCCCTGGTCTGTGGAGGTTTTGAGCAGGCCCAGCCGCTGCTGCAGCAATGGCTGGGCCTGCTCGGGCCAGCGGGCGGAATGGCGGTAAAGCGCCGCCACACTTTTGTTGTGTTTCTGCAGCGCCAGGGCATAGGCCTCCAGAGCTCCTCGGCTGTTGGCCAACACCTGCAGCAGGGTGGTGGCATTGCCGGCGCCCGATTGAAAACTCTTTTTCGCGGCGGCAACAGAGGCCCTGGCGCTCTCCAGCTGGGCCAAGGCGGAGTCCACCACGATTTGGCTGCTGATGTAGGCCGCATAGTTCTTCTCCACCTCCGCGGTCACCGCGAGGCGATCGAGGGCTGCCTGCTGGAGGGCCTGCTCCTGCTGCCGGTTCTGGGATGTGGCCTTGGCCGCCAAAATCCCCCCATCAAACAGAGTCCACTGCACGTTCACACCCACACCCCCCTCCGACACCAGCCCTGGGGCATCGCTGTTCGCCTGGCTGGATCCTGAACCCTCCAAAGAGAGGCTGGGGAGATAGCCCTTGCGGGTGGCCATCGCACTCCAGGCGAGGCTTTGGGCATTGGCCAGGCTCCCCTGAATCTCCTCCCTCAGCCGCAGGGCCTGGGCAATGGTGTCCTTGCGGCTCAAGGTCCATTCCCCCTCCAGTTCCAGGGGGTCGCTTGGCATCACCAACTCCCCTGGCGGCAGGCTGAGGCTTTGGGCCAGGTTGGAGGCCGCCACGATCACCTGTTCGTGGGTCTCAATCCGCGTGATCAGCAGGGCCAGCTCCTGGCTGGTGAGCTGATCCACGTCGGGGGTGGCGGCCCCCCCACGGGCCTTGGCCTTGGCCAGGGTCCGCCAGTCCTCCACCATCGTGCTGAGGTCGCGGTAGTCCCCTTCGAGCTTCAGCAGGGTTTGCAGGTCGATGTAGTTCTGCTTGATGGCGAGCAGCAGGGAGCGGGCCTGCACATCAAAAAGGAAGCGATCCGCCGCCAGGCTGGCCGCATTGGCTTTGGCGCGGGGGGTGCGGCTGGGATCGAAGAAGGTCCACTCCAGGGTGAGCTGGGGGGAGGAGAGGGAGAGGGTGTTGGCCTGTTGCTGTTGGAGGCCCACCAGTCCGGGGTTGTCGTTGCCCGCCGTGAGGCTGGGGAACCATTCCCGCCGGATGGCCACCCCAGCCCAACGGGTCGCTTCGATCTGGGCGTAGGCCTGGGCGAGGATGGGGTTCTGGGCCAGCCCCAGGGCCAGGGCCTGCTGGAGGGTGAGGCGCTTGGAGGAGCGCTCAAGGTGGTCGCGATACCTGTAGAGACGGTGTTCCAGCACCTCCAGGGAGCGGGCGGACCCGGCCTCCTTCGCCCGTGCTCCCTCCCCCCCGATCAGCAGCACCAGGACCAGCAAGGCTCCTGCCCGCCGCCGGCGGCGACGGCAGGAGCCAGCCATCACGGCCAGCGCCGTTACAAGCGCCTCAGGCTTCATCCAGCGCCGCCACCCCTGGCAGCACCTTGCCCTCCAGCAGCTCCAGGCTGGCGCCGCCGCCGGTGGAGATGTGGCTCATCTGTTCCGCCACACCCACCTTCTCCACGGCCGCCACGGAGTCGCCGCCGCCGATGATGGTGATCGTGCCCTTGGCGCTCAGTTCCGCCAGGGTATGGGCGATGGCGTTGGTGCCAGCGGCAAATTGGTCAAATTCGAACACCCCCATCGGGCCGTTCCAGATGACGGTTTTGCAGTCGGCCAGGGCCTCCTGGAACACCTTCACCGAATCGGGGCCGATGTCGAGGCCCATCCAGCCATCGGGAATGGCCTCGATCTTGGCGATCTGGCTGTTGGCGTCTGCCTTGAAGTCGTCGGCGAGCACCACATCGGTGGGCAGCAGAAACTGCACGCCCTTGGCGGCCGCCTTGGCCTCCAGTTCCTTCGCCAGCTCCAGCTTGTCTTCCTCCACCAGGCTCTTGCCCACCGCCAGGCCGCGGGCTTTGTAGAAGGTGAAGATCATGCCGCCGCCGATCAGGATCTTGTCGCACTTATCGATCAGGGCTTCGAGCACGCCGATCTTGCTGCTCACCTTGGAGCCGCCCACGATGGCCGCCAGGGGACGCTTGGGATGGTCGATGGCCCCCTGCAGATAGGCCAGCTCCTTCTCCATCAGATGGCCCGCCACATTGGGAGTGAGGAATTTGGTCACTCCTTCGGTGGAGGCATGGGCCCGGTGGGCGGCACCGAAGGCGTCATTCACATACACCTCGGCAAGGGAGGCCAGTTTCTTGGCAAATTCCGCTTCGTTCTTCTCTTCCTCGGCGAAGAAGCGCACGTTTTCCAGCAACACCACACCGCCCTCCTCGAGGGCCGCCACCTTGGCTTCGGCATCGGGGCCGATGCAGCTCTCGGTCTTCACCACCGGCACGCCGAGCAGGTCGCTCAGCCGGGCGGCCACCTGGGTGAGGCGCATGCCCTCATTCACCTGGCCCTTGGGCCGGCCGAAATGGGCCGCCAGGATCACCTTGGCTCCGTTGTCCCGCAGGTGGGCAATGGTGGGCAGGGCGGCCCGAATGCGGGTGTCATCGGTGATGGCGCCAGCATCATCCAGGGGCACGTTGAAGTCGACCCGCACCAGCACACGCTTGCCGCGTAGGTCTTGAGCGCCGAGACTGGTGAGGGATCGCTTGGCCATGGTGGCTTTTGGAGGGGAAGGCGGGGGGAGATTAGCCCCTCAGCCTCCTTCCGCCCAAGGAACCCGTTTTTCTCCACCACCGTTCTGCTCCTCAAAGCAGTCCCTTTTGCCCCATCCAGTTCGGCCCTCCCCCTGTGGTGGGTGCTGGTGGCGGCGCTAGACAGGTGGGGGCGTTGTGTTGATCATGTTCAAAACCGTTCTGTTCCCCATCGACAACAGCCGCCAGACCATGGATACGGCGGCATTCGCCATTCAGTTGGCCCAACAGCATGGCAGCCGGGTGATCCTGTTGTCTGTGGTGGAAGCCGAGGAAGGCACCATGCATGATCCAGCCGCGGTCACCCAACTGCTGGAGAAGGCTCGTGCTGGCTTTGCGGAGGCGGGCCTGGCCTGTGATGTGTTTGAGCGCTCGGGCAAGCCGGCATTCGTGATCGGCGATGTGGCCGATGAGGTGAATGCCGATTTGATCATCATGGGCACCCGGGGCATCAGCCTGGAGGACGATCAGCAGAGCACCGCCTCCCGGGTGATCCAGCTGGCCCCCTGCCCGGTGATGGTGGTGCCCTAATGGCGCCCCCCTCCGCCGCCACCTCCGCTGAATCGGCGGCAGCGCCCCTTCAGCCACTCATCCAGTGGTATCCAGGCCACATTGCCAAGGCGGAGCAGGCCCTCACCGCCAGTCTCGACAAAGTGGATCTGGTGCTGGAAGTGCGAGATGCGCGCATTCCGTTGGCCACCTCCCATCCCCGGCTGGACCGGTGGCTCAAGGGCAAGGCCCATCTCCTCGTGCTCAATCGGATGGACATGGTGCCGGCCGCCGGCCGCCAGGCCTGGACCGAGTGGTTTCGCGAGCACCAGCTCACTCCGTTGTGGTGCGACGCCAAGGCGGGTCGGGGGGTGAAAGGCGTGCAGAAAGCGGCGATTCAGACCGGTGAGGCCCTCAATGCCCGCAGGCTGGGCCGGGGCATGCGCCCCCGGGCTGTGCGGGCTTTGGTGCTGGGGTTCCCGAATGTGGGCAAGTCGGCCTTGATCAATCGGCTCGTGGGCCAGCGGGTGGTGGAGAGTGCCCGCCGGCCCGGGGTCACCCGGAGCCTGCGCTGGGTGCGCCTGGGCCAGGCGTTGGATCTGCTGGATGCTCCAGGGGTGCTTCCCCCCCAACTGGGGGATCAACAGGCAGCTCTGCTGCTCGCGATCTGTGACGACATCGGTCAGGCGGCTTACGACACGGAACTGGTGGGTTTGGAGTTTTTGCGGCGGCTTTTCGCCCTGCAGGACGAGCCCACAGCGGGGGTGGAGTTTGCCAGATTGGAGAGCCGTTTCAAAGTGGAGCTGGCCCCCAGCGCCCTTGGGAAGGAGTGGGATCCCGAGGCCTGGCTGACGCTAGCGGCGACGCGACACACCAGCGGCGATCGGGCGCGGATGGCCCAGCGTCTCCTGGACGACTTCCGCAAAGGCCTGCTGGGCCCGATGGGTTTGGAGGCACCGCCAGCCCCAATCACCAGGGTTTAAAACAACGCCTCAGCCTCAACTGGTGAGGACACCTGCGAATGGACGATGACGAAGAAACGGACCATGGCGATGAGCGGAGCCGTATCTCTCGGCAGCGCCAACATCATCGATCCCACCTGCTGCGGCGGTCCTTCTTGGCCTAGATCCCGGCCGCCCGGGCGCTAAGAAACGCCAGGGCTCCGCTGAAACCGGCGTTGTAGTCGATGGCTACCTCATTACGGATGTAGTCGCTGCGCACATCGGCATAGGAGAAGTCGTTTGGGCGATCCGGGCCGCCCACCAAGGCGCCGTAGAGGGTGTGGAGATTAGGAAGGCCGTTGCGGAATCCCTCCCAGCCCACACCGGAAGCTCCCCGGTGATGGGGCTGTTGAGGTGCATTGGTGCCATAGCCCACCACATAGCTCGCCCCCCGTGGGTTGCTGCCCAAGATGTAGTCGATGGTGTCGGTGGCCAGCTTGGAATAGGTGCCGC
>JBIIJA010000176.1:0-5138 GCA_044234195.1 Cyanobium sp.
GGATCCTCGTGGGGCTCCTCCTAGTGGCGGTTCTGGTGCGGCTCAGCCTCCAGGGAAGCCAGAGCTACAACGTGCAGGTGGTGGGCCAGCGGCTCACCGCCAGGATTCGGGAGGCCCTCTTCCGCCATGTGCTGGCCCTCTCCCTCCGCTTTCACGACACCACCCCCACCGGCAAGCTGGTCACCCGCCTCACCAGTGACGTGGAGGCGTTGGCGGAGGTGTTTGGCAGCGGGGCGGTGGGGCTTCTGGGGGATGTGGTGAGCCTGGTGGTGATCAGCGTCACCATGCTCATGATCGAGTGGCGGCTGGGCTTGATGCTGATCGCCCTGCAGATTCCCGTCACCCTTGGGATGCTCTGGCTGCAACGGCGCTACCGGCGGGCCAACTATCGGGTGCGGGAAGAATTGGGCCAGCTGAACGCCGATCTTCAGGAAAACCTCCAGGGCTTGGACGTGGTGCAAATGTTCCGCAGGGAGGAGGAAAACAGCCGACGCTTTCACACCACCAACCAGGCCTATCGCAAGGCTGTCGACGGAGTGATTTTTTACGACAGCGCCATCTCCGCCATGATCGAGTGGGTGAGCCAGGCCGCCATCGCCCTGGTGTTGGCGGTGGGCGGTGCCCTGGTGAGCGGAGGCTCCATGGGCCTGGGCACCCTCACGAGTTTCATCCTGTTTTCCCTGCGCCTGTTTGATCCCCTGCGCCAATTGGCGGAACGGTTCACCCAGATCCAGGGGGGACTGACGGCCGTGGAGCGGATCGATGAGCTGCTCAGCCGGCCGATCGAGATCAGCGACCTGGGGGAGTCGGCCCGCAGCCCGGAGGCTCTCAGCAGCGCCCAGGCGCGCTATAGCCCGGGGGAGGTGGTGTTCGAGTCGGTGAGCTTCTCCTATCGGCCGGATGAGCCGATCCTCCACGACCTCAGCTTCCGCATCAGCCCAGGGGAGCACGTGGCAATCGTGGGGCCCACCGGATCGGGCAAAACCACCATCATTCGGTTGCTCACCCGTCTGTATGAACCCCAAGTCGGCCGCATCCTTCTCGATGGCATCGACATCCGGGAGCTGCCCCTCGCCCTGCTCCGGCAACGACTTGGGGTGGTGTTGCAAGACACCTTCCTGTTCAGTGGCAGCGTCGCCAGCAATGTGCGCCTCGACTGCCCCTTGACCGATGCCGAGGTGGAGCGCCTCTGTCTCGACCTCGGACTGGGGTCTCTGCTGCAACGGCTGCCCGCGGGGTTGGCCACCGGCTTGCGAGAGAGGGGGGCCAACCTCTCCTCGGGAGAGCGTCAGCTGCTGGCAGTGGCGCGGGTGGCGGCCCGTGATCCCTCGGTGCTGGTGATGGACGAGGCCACCGCCTTCCTCGATCCCTCCACCGAAGCCACCCTCCAGCGCGATCTGGACCGTCTCCTGCAAAGCCGCACGGCCATTGTGATTGCCCACAGGCTGGCCACGGTGGAGGCGGCCGATCGCATCCTGGTGCTGCGGAAGGGACGGCTCGTGGAGAGCGGCAACCATCGGGACCTGCGCGCCGCCGGCGGTCTCTATGCCCAGCTGGCGGAGCTGCAGGAGAAGGGACTGGCCACGTTCTGAGGGTTCAGGTCGTTCTCCAGCCACGCCCGTATGAGGGCAGCAAGTTCTTTGGGTTGTTGCACCATGGGGAGGTGGCCAGCCCCTTCAAGAATTTCCAGCTGGTGATCCGCCGCGTAGCCAGCCAAATGACGCACGTAACGGGGCTCCATCACCTGGTCCTTGCTGCCCGCAATCCAAAGACTCGGCACGGTGAGGGCATGGGTCAGACGGGGTAGCTGGCTCACGGCTCCCCGATTGGTGCTGCAGGCCAGCAAACCCCTGGCGGCCCGGAGATCGGCCACCAGGGGAGAGCGCAGCTTGGCCAGCAAGGGCCAGTGGGCGAGCCACTGGGGCCTCAGCCCCAAGAGCAGGGATCCACCTCGACGAAGCTGACGAAAGGGTCGAGGTTGATACACCCCACCGCCGGCAGCAATCTGCACCAGCCCCTTCAACTGGCTCCCCAGGTGGCTCGCGGCATGGAGGGCCACACTGCCGCCGAGGGAGTGGCCCACAAGCACAACAGGCTGCTGGCCCAGTTCCCGCTCCACCCATTGGGCCAGCCAGCGCCCGTAGCTGGCCAAGGAGGGCTGCAATCCTGGCGGCCTGGGGGCGGTGCCAAACCCTGGCAGATCTGGAGCCACAAGGCGCCAGGGGGGCAAGAGTTCCTCCCCCAGACGGCTCCAAAGCCTGCCGGAAAGGAGCCAGCCGTGCACGGCCACCAGAATGGGAGGGGTGGCAGGGTCGCTGCTCACGCTCGACCAGGGAGAGAAAGCCACCTTCGCGCACCTTGGCCGCCATCCGCGAAGATCTTCAGACTGCGTTGCGCTTGTTGCGCCAAACCGTGCCGGTGGATCCTCCCCAAACCAGCCCTCTCACCGCCGATCCGCTGTTCACCGGCCTCTACGGGGCTGGCTATCGCCTCTGCCATCTTCCCGGGGCCCGGCTGCAGGCCGTGCTCAGTCTCGAGCGCCCGATTGATCTGATCGAACTGGAGGCCCTCTGCGATGCGGTGGGTTGGAACCGCCGGCCCCTACGGCGCGTGCGCAAGGCCCTCAACCACAGCCTGCTACGGGTTGGGCTCTGGCGCCATGATCAGCGCCTGCCCCGCCTGGTGGGCTTCGCCCGCTGCACCGGCGATGGGGTGGTGGAGGCCACCGTGTGGGATGTGGCCGTGCACCCCCTTTACCAGGGAGTGGGGCTCGGTCGCCAATTGATGGATTTCGTGATCGGCAATCTTCAGGAGATGGGTGTGGAGCGGGTCACCCTCTATGCCGATCCCGATGTGGTGGACTTCTACAGCCACCAGGGCTGGGAATTGGAACCACAACAGCGCCGCTGTGCCTTCTGGTATGCCCCGTAGCGCTCCGCCAAGACGTGGGGATCGGTGCCTCGCCGCCATGCTCTCCTGAGCTGGGCATTGCGCCAACTGGTGCGTAGCCAGCCCAGCTGGTGCCAGCGCCGCCCATCCACCTGGTAACGGCCTGGCAGCTGGCGAATGGGAACCGAGGCCCGCAGCCGCAACACCACATCCAGATCCTCCATCAGGGGAATCGGCGCCACCCCGCCAACACGGGCCAGGGTCTGTCGCTCCACCAACAGGCCCTGATCCCCATAGGGGAGCTGAGCCAGCCTGGTGCGCCAAGTCACCCACTGCTCCACCAGGCGGAGGCCCAGGGACGATCCTTCAATCCCCAAGTGAAAGGCCCAGCAGCACTCTGGCCCGTGGCGCAGGGCCTGCTTCAACGCCTTGGGCCATCCCGTTGGCAGCCGACCATCCCCATGGAGCAACAGCAACCAGGGGGCTGTCGTTGCCGCGATGCCACGCTGCAGCTGGCGACCGCGGTTGGGAGGCTCGGGCAGCACCCGTGCGCCGGCCAGGCGGGCCACCACGCGGGTGGCATCGGTGCTGCCCCCATCCACCACGCAGATTTCCCGCACCAAATCCGGTGCCCTGGCCAAATCGGCCAGGAGGGAAGGTAGGCGGGCCGCCTCGTTGCGGGCAGGAATCACCACGGCCAAGGGAGCGTTCATCGCCAGGCCAACAGATCCTTCGCCCGATCCAGATCCCCACGCTCGCGCACCAGCGCTGGGATGAGGCCTTCAACCGCCGCCGCCTCCAGGGTGCTGGCCATCACCCGCCCACTCCCCCAGGGAATGGGGTGATGGGCACCAGCAAACAGTCGTGGGGCCGGCACCTGGGGGGAGAGACCAATCAGCCAATAGCCCCCATCGGAGGCGGGCCCAAGCACCAGGGCCGTGCCCGCTAATGCCTCGAAGGCGGCCAGGAGATCCGCACTGCACAGATGGGGCAGGTCGGTGCCCACGAGCACCAGCTTCCCAATGCCCTCCCTGCGGGCCCGGATCACCTGCCGCTGCAGGCGCAACCCCAGGCTTCCTGGGCCTTGGTCGACCAGCCGATCCACCGGGAGGGCTTGGGCCCAGCGCCTGGAGGCCCGGGGCGCCAAGCCGCTCACGGCGAACACCACTTCAATGGGCTGGCCCCGTCCCAATCCCTCATTGGCCGCCTGGCGGGCGACGGTGAGCCCATGGAAGAGCAGGGCCCGCTGCACCGCAGCCGCTCGGCTGGCTCCCAATGTGGCGGCGAGCCGTCGCTTGCACCTCGAGGGCGCAGGCCATCGCCCCAGCAACACCAACTGCTGGCTCCAAGCCCCACCCTTGACGGGTCGGCGGCGGGTTGGGGTGCCACTCACTCCTGGCGGGGGAGGTTGGCGGGCTTCACGGAGAGATCCAGAGATCCCTGCCCACGGCGCACCCGCAGGGCCAGGGGTTGGCCGATCTGTGCCTGGTCCACCGCCAGCTGCACTTCCGAGGGATTTTTCACTGGAGCCCCGCCCACCTGCTCGATGAGATCACAGGGCTTGAGGCCCCCTTGGGCAGCGGGACTGCCAGCCACCACATCCACCACCACCACCCCATTCACCTCCGGCAAGCGGCATTGGTCGGTGCTGCTGTTGATCTCTCGGGCCAGTTGGGGGGTCAGGGCCTCCAGGCGCACGCCGATGTAGGGGTGGCTGGCGAACCCCCGCTCCATGATTTGGGCAGCGATTTTGCGGGCGGTGTTGATGGGGATCGCAAAACTCAACCCGGCACCGGGGGCCTGGCGGATGGCCGTGTTGATGCCGATCACCAATCCCCGGTCATTGATCAAGGGGCCGCCGCTGTTTCCTGGGTTGACCGCCGCATCTGTTTGCAGGTAAGGCACGCGCTGGCCCTCCCCCACCGCATTGGTGCGTTGGATGGCACTGATGATCCCGGCTGTGACGGTGTTATCCAGGCCCAGCGGGTTACCGATGGCAATCGCCCATTCCCCAGGGCGCACCTTGCTGGAATCGCCAAGGGGGGCAACCGGCAAACCGGTGGCCACCACCTTCACCACTGCCACATCCGTGAGGGGATCAGCGCCCAACACTTTGCCGGAGAAGCTGCGGCCGTCCGGCAGGGTCACCCCCACCTGGGTGGCTCCATCCACCACGTGGGCATTGGTCAGCAGCACCCCATCGGAGCGGGTGATGAAGCCGGATCCCTGTCCCTGCTGCTGTTGGATCG
>JBIIJA010000143.1:0-5842 GCA_044234195.1 Cyanobium sp.
CTCCCAGGGGGTTGAGGGTGCGCTTCACCGTATCGATCCGCACCACAGCCGGCCCGACCTTGTCGACCGCCGCGACGATGAGGTTGCTGGTGGGCTGTAGAGGAGGGCTCGGGGGCGCATCACTGATCCGCATCTTTTCGGGTTGAGGCGCGCGGTTTGGCCAGGTCCCGGTGCAGCCGGCCAACAGGGTGAGAAGGGCCGCAGCGGGCCACACCAGGGGGAGGTTTGGGCGAGCAACCATGACAACTGGATGGCCAACGAGCATTAAAGGCCAGCCATGAGCAGGTTGGCTCCCCCCGCCCTGCTTATATTCCCTCTTCGATGACAGGGGAGGGCGGTGCAGCACGGCGAGGACCTTTGGCCCCAGGTGCAGGACGCGCTCAAAGCCACCCTCAGCAAGCCCACCTTCGAAACCTGGATCCGGCCAGCACGCTGCCGGGAATTCAGCGAAGACCGCTTGAAACTCGAGGCTCCCAACAGTTTTGCCTGCACCTGGCTCCGCAAGCACTATTTGACCCAGATCCAGGATTTGGCCTGCGATTTAGCCCAGCGGCCCGTCAAAGTGACCGTGGACGTGGCTGCCGAGGAGGTTGCCAGAACCGGTTCCAGCGCTGCAGCGTCGGCCAATGGCCTTCAGGTGCCCCAGCCACTGCCCCTGCAGGGAGCAGCGGCTGGGCCGGATCCCAGGGGCGGAACCCGATGGGCAAGCGCCGATGGGACGCGCGGGGAGCTGCTGGGTGGGGGAGCCGGCCTGAATCCCCGCTATGTGTTCAGCCGTTTCGTTGTCGGCCCCAACAGCAGGATGGCCCATGCGGCGGCCCTGGCTGTTGCTGAAGCCCCAGGGCGGGAATTCAATCCGCTGTTTCTCTGTGGTGGTGTGGGCCTGGGCAAGACCCATTTGATGCAAGCCATTGGCCACTACCGACTGGAAATTCAGCCGGATGCCAAGGTGTTTTATGTGTCGACTGAAACATTCACAAATGACCTGATTCAGGCGATCCGCAAAGATGGCATGCAAGCGTTTCGCAACCGTTACAGAGCTGCCGATCTCATCCTTGTGGATGATATCCAGTTCATCGAAGGTAAAGAATACACGCAAGAAGAATTTTTTCACACGTTCAACGCTCTTCATGAAGCTGGTCGCCAAATTGTCATCGCCTCTGATCGCCCACCCAGCCAGATCCCCCGACTTCAAGAACGGTTAATTTCCCGTTTCTCGATGGGCTTAATTGCTGATATTCAGTCTCCGGATTTAGAGACGCGTATGGCCATCCTCCATAAAAAAGCAGAACAAGAACACATGGCATTGCCACGGGAATTGATTCACTATATTGCCGGTCGCTTCACATCTAATATCCGTGAATTAGAAGGTGCCTTAACCAGAGCTGTGGCTTTCGTTTCTATCACGGGTTTGCCAATGACCGTTGAGTCTGTGGCACCCATGCTGGATCCCTCAGGAGCCAGTGTGGAAGTCACCCCTCAACAGGTGTTGGATAAGGTGGCCGAAGTGTTTGAAGTTGCTATTGAAGAAATGCGGAGCCCGAGCCGCAAACGGGCTGTCAGCCAAGCAAGGCAGGTGGGGATGTTTTTGATGCGTCAGAGCACCTCCCTCTCCCTGCCAAGGATTGGTGAAGTTTTTGGGGGAAAAGACCACTCCACTGTGATGTATGCCGTGGAACAAGTTGAAAAAAAGATCAATAATGATCCCGCTTTGGCGCGGCGCATCCAACAGGTGAGAGATCTGCTGCAGATCGATTCAAGAAAACGGAGGTGAACAGTGGCCTATAATCTCCCGGATGCCTGCTGAGCAACTCCACGATGAGAAGGGTTTTGTTGGTGATGATCCAACCCCCTGGATGCAGCGGCGTACAGGCATTAATTTACAATAAACTATTGCCATATCTAGATCAGCATGGTTGGGAGTTCCACTTCGCAGGTCCCGCCCCTTGGCTCGTTTCTCGCTTAACGGAACGCCTTGATTATCCTCCAGAACGCCTTCACTATACAACCAATATTTCCCCTTCACTTCGCTTTGCCGTTCAAAAGAACCGCCACAAGAAATTCTCCCTCAACTATTTATTTTTCGGCTTTCTTCAACTGTTATCCCGGATCACAGAGAAGCTGACGCGGCACGACAGCGAAGCTTACCTCCTGCGTGGTCTAGAGAAAACAGTCCGTCAGGCTGAGAGCCAATGGACCTTTGATCTGATTGCTGGCAAAAGCCCTGAATTCAAGATTCTCAAACTCATGAGCCAGATCACGCGGAGCATGAACAAACCTTTCTTGGCCATGGTGGTTGATCCCCATGGCGCACGAGATGAGTCGGGATTCTATCCGTCTGAACCCGATCTTCAACGGGACATCCTCGGCCAGAGTTGCGGCGCTCTGTTCATGTCTCCTCTCACAAAAGATCGCTATATGGAAATGGGTCTGGTCCGCCCAGAGAAAGCTACCCGGAGCTGCCCCAACTTTACGAAGCCAACCGCAGCGCACTGGCCCTCAAGCCAGAAGCCAGCACGCGCGTGGGCGCCAACCTCAAGATGATTTATCTGGGGATGTTGCCAGAGTGGCGCCCGATTGAGCCGTTCTTGGATGCTCTGCAGACACTTTCAGAGAGGCAAGAGGGATCCCAGCCGTCCTATCAGCTCTCGATCTTTGGCTTCGTCTATCCCAAGGCAGAGCAACGCATTGCGGCCGATCCACGACTGGCTTCGCTGATCCAGATCCATCCCATGGTCTCCTATTGCGAATCCCACTGGTTGGCGGAAGATGCGGACATCCAGCTCGTGGTGATTGGGCCCCGTCATATTGATAACTACCCGTCCAAGTTTTTTGAATATCTCGCCCACCAAAAGCCAGTGCTGGTATTGGGGCCGCTGGAAAATCCCCTGAGAGACATTGTCAATCAGTTGAAAATCGGCCTGTATCTCGACAGCAGAGACACACCAGGAATTCTTGATGCTTTATCCCACCTTCAAGCCAACTACAGCACCTTCAGACGGGCCTACCAAGAGCACGCGCAAGAGATCGAGTCATTTAGCGCCCACCATGTTGCCGCACACTTCTGCAACATTCTGGATGCCTGTATGGTGGAAGCGAAAACGTCTAGATCTTGGTGATTGGCTGGCTGGGGTCCAGCCCCTCCACCTCTCCAGAAAACACCCGACTCGCCATGATATCTGCTGCTTCGATGGTCATCAAATCCCCCTTGCTTAGACTGGCGCCCATTTGGTTGAACAAGCGATTGGCTTGCCGCATCCTGGCCCGGTCGATGGCATTGCGGATGGAGCGTGCATTGGCGAAATAGGGAAGCTGCCTTCTGCGTTTGATGTAATGGATAAAAGCTTCCGTGGCTTCCTGGCTGAAGCGATAGTTTTCACGGGCCAAAATCAGCTTGGCGATGGCAAGCAGCTCCTCATCACTGTAATCTGGAAAATCAATATGATTGGTAACGCGCGAAGAAAGGCCTGGATTTGACTGATAAAAGACATCCATCCTCTCCTTGTAACCCGCAAAGATGACAACAAGATCACTGCGATTATTCTCCATGACCTGCAGCAGAATCTCGATGGCTTCTGCGCCATAATCCCGCTCATTGTCGGGTCGATATAGATAGTAAGCCTCATCAATAAACAACACTCCACCCATGGCTTTCTTCAGTATGTCCTTTGTTTTGGGGGCCGTGTGGCCGATGTATTGGCCCACCAGATCATCCCTGGTGGCTGTTACTACATGGCCCTTGCGCACATAACCCAGTCCGTGCAAGATTTTGGACATCCGCTCAGCCACTGTGGTTTTTCCGGTTCCAGGGTGACCGGTGAAGGACATGTGCAGACTGGGGGGAGTCGTCTGCAGCTCCATCTGTTCCCGGGCTCGATTGACCACAAGCAGGGCGGCGATCTCCCGGATTCGGGCCTTCACCGGCTTCAGACCGATTAGCTCCTCATCCAGTTGGTTCAGCAGCTGTTGGATGCCAGCGGTGTCGTAAGCACGTTGCAAATCGATGCGGGGTTCTTCTGTCCCCATCCCTTCAGAGGAGCTCATCAATCGCTGCAGCAAAAGATTGCTCCCGCGGCCCGATTTCTCCCGGGTCGCCCTCCGCGCGCACGGTCAGATTCACGTAGGTGCGCCCAAAGCTGATGTCAGGGAAGTGGCCCTCATGTTCGGAGAGACTGTTGAGCCGCTCAAGAAACGTGCGGGTGCTCTCATAGTCTGCGAATTCGATACGCCGCTCCAGGCGCTCAGGACGCGCTCGGTGGGTCCATGGTTGCTCCATCTCGCTAGGTTACGCCTGCCCAGCCACGCTCACCTCCAGGCGAGGCATTGGGTCGTCGAGGGCATCCAGGCAATCTGTGCGGGCCTGGCTCAAGCGACTAGCCCAGGCGGCGGCATAGGCCTGATTGGCAGAGTGCTCGCCCGCCTCAGCCGTGGCGAGGGGATGGGGGAAGGTGCCACGGATGGCGGCGTTGGTGACGCAAAACATGGCTTTTTGGAAACTCATGCAGATCTTCACGCGCACATCCCCTTCCCCCCGTCCTTGCTCCTGATACCACTGGTGCAACCGCTCTGGCAGATGCCTGAACATGTCTTGCATCAGCAAGCTGGGAGGGATCCCCGCGCCCATGGTGGGCAGGGGATCGGCATAGAGGGCCCCATAGGCAAACGCTCGCTGATCCGGGGAAATCTGTTGGGCCTGGGCATTGAACGACACCGTTCCAAGAAAGGGGGTGCCCCGAAGAAACACCGCCTCCACATAGGGCACTGCCACATCCACCAAAAAGGTGAGACCCGCTTCCGGCGGCAACACCCAAAAGGGTTGCCCTGCCACGCTGACCTGGTAGGTGATCGGATTGGCCGCCGCAGCCACCAGGCCATCTTGGATGAAATCCACCAGGCCCTCCACGGAAGCCACCTGCCCTTGGTGTTCGGCTTCCGCCAGGGCCAAAAAGAGGTCACTCATCACCCGCCAGAATTGACCCAAAGCATGGGTCGTGGCCGCGGTGCGAATGAGCTCCGGCAGGAACTCAGGAAACAGGGGATTCAGAACAGCAAGCAGTGGATCTCGCCGAGTTTTGCAGCGAATGATGGCCTCACAGCTCCGCCGGAAGTCCTCGCCATCGAGATAGGCGTCGAGCCCACCAGTGCCATGCCACAGCATGGCTCGCATGCAGTATTCCGCATACTCGAAATTAATCCGATCGTGGTTTAGATGGCGCCAGATCTTGGCGGGGCTATGGTCGCCATCCAAGTATTTAAAAACTGGAAACGGATTGAGAAATTGCTGCTCAGCCTGATAGATGAGATTGCGGCTGTAAGCATCCAGCACAATGCCATAGCTTTCCAACACGTCCACCACTTGCATCACGTGCAGGGGCGACTCCGCCAGCAGGGTCTCCCCGGCAAGCAGGCGCCGCTCCAGCTCGGCAGCCTCCGGTTGTCCGCCGCTGCGGGTGAGCAGCTCGGGGATGACCGGCATCAGCCCACCCCCTGGGCCGCAAAAGCCTGCACGATCCCCGGGATTCTGGCCATGGCCGTCGTGGTGCTTTCAGAAAGCGTTCCCAGCAAGGCTGGCACCACCCCTAGCAGCACGACGGCCATGGCCAAAGCGGTGGCGGGAATGGTTTCCCTCGGTGCGACAGGCGCCAGGCGAATGTCGAGCCGGTTGTCGCGGAGCGGATCCGTGGCCGGAGGGGTAATGGCCAGGCGCCCAAAGTACACCCGATTCACCAGCAGGAGGAAGTACACGGCCGTGAGCCCCGAACCCACCATGCACAGCAGGGTGGCGGTGGGGAAGGGGGAGATCGCGCCACGGAACACGAGGAACTCAGAGATGAATCCCGAC
>JBIIJA010000430.1:0-2796 GCA_044234195.1 Cyanobium sp.
GGTGCAGCAGCAGCTCCACCCCGTCGCCACTGCCTTTATTGGACGCGTCCTTGCCCCAGCGGAAGATGCGGCTGCATTCCGGGTGCAGCAGTCCCTCCTCCACCAGAGACCCGATGCTGCCTCCCCCCACGAAGCTGGGGTTGAGCTGGATCAGCGGCGAGGGCCAGTACTCACCCGCCCCGTAGCGGCCATCGACAAAGTCCCGCAGGTCGGGCGCCTTGATCTGCGTGAAGCTGCGGCTGAACTGGCCGTAGTCCTCGACGACCCGGTCGCGGAAGGAGAAAACGTCCATCAGCGGGCAGCCTCAAGAAGGTGGTGGTCCGCCTGCAGCGGCGGGACTGTCATGGGGGTGAGGGGACGCTGCGGCCAGTCTGCATCTAGCGGAAGCGAGGTGGCAGCACACCAGATGCACTTGGGGCCGTAAGTCTTGGATCTATGCACGGGGCGCATACTTTCAGCCCTCCAGCTGTTCCGAGCCGCTCATCCGGCCCAGCTCACGGGCGGTATGGCGCAGCACCTGGTGCTCCTGCCAGTCGGCCGGCAGCGCCAGCCACACCGGGCTGTGTGGACGGGAAGCCTGGGGAGCCAGGCTCAGGGGCCAGCGCTGCAGGGAGGCCCAGGTGTCGGCCTCCCGATCGGCCACCACCAGAGCCAGGGCGCTGCCCTGGATCCGGCTGATCCAGTCGTCTGGGGTCTGCAGGCTGTTGCCGCCGCTGCGCAGCGGTAGCCCCAGCTCTCGCAGGAGCCGCCGCAGGCCGGGCGCCACACCCCGCTCGGGCACCAGCACCTCCGCCACCCGCCCCCCTGGGGCTCGCCCCTTTGGGGTCGGCCTGCCGGGGGCAGCGCCCACCAGCACCGGCGCCTTGGGGCAGAACGCGAGGGCCAGGGGGAGATCCCCCAGCGGCAGCAGTTCCAGCTCCTGGTGGTTCAGTCCTTCTGCTTCCTCCAGCTCCAGGCCTGAGATCAAGGCGCCATCAAGCACCCCCTGGCGCACCAGCTCCAGCCAGTTGGCCGCAGCCCGGAACCGCTGAGGGGTGGGCAGCAGCCAGGGGCAGCCCGCCAGCAGGGGGTGATGGAGAAGGTCGCTGCCAATCCGGGCGACACCGGCAGCCAGGCGATGGGCGCGGCAACCCAGCCGCAGCAGCCGCATCGCTGCCGAGGTGCCGTAGCCGCAGCCCCAGAGCTGGCGGCGATCCCGTACCAGGCCGAAATCCTCCGAAAGGAGCCGGTAGCGGCGGCTGATGGTGGGCTGGCTGAGCTGGAGCAGCCGGCTGGTCTGCACGGTCGTGCCGCAGAGCTCCAGCAGATCGAGCAGGCGGATGTCGTGCAGCAGCTCCGGCAGCCGGTAGTGGTGGGCCTGGGCCAGCGACGAGGGGCGCGGGGAAGCCATGGGGCGGATCAGGCGCTGGGAGCAGCCTCAGCAGCGCGGGCCGTTTTCTTCCTTTTCTTTCTGCGAAATAGCAGCGCTGCTCGTCAGATCCCAGTTGTGGCAGGGAGCAGCATTTGCTCTTTCGCTCGTAGGCCCTTGCGGTGGCACGCTCCAGCGGCCACGCTGCGGCCATGACCAGCCCGCCTGTTGCGCCCTTGCCAGCGCCCCTGCGCTGCCACCTGCTGATCGGCCCGCCCGCCAGCGGCAAGACCAGCCTGGCCGGCGTGCTGGCCCAGCTCACCGGTGCCGTGGTGCTCTCCACCGATGCGGTGCGCGGCGAGCTGTTCGGCGACGCGGCGGTCCAGGGCCCCTGGCGCGACATCGAGGCCCTGCTGCACCAGCGCCTCCGCGAGGCGGTGGCCGCCGGTACGCCGGTGATCCTCGATGCCACCCATGCCCGCCGGCCCTGGCGCCTGGCGATCACCCAGGCCCTGAGCCTGCCGGTGCCGGTGGAGTGGATCGGCTGGTGGCTCTACACGCCGCTTTCCACCTGCCTGCAGTGGAACCAGACCCGCAAGCGCCTGGTGCCCGAACCAGTGATCCGCGAGATGGCCGCTGCCCTGGCTGATCCGGCTTTTGGACCCAGTCGCGCCGAGGGCTTTGCCGCGGTGGTGGCGGTGGTGCCCACCCATGGCCGCGAGCTGGAGGCCCTGCTGCGCGATGAACTGGCGCGCCTGGATCACCGCATCCGCTCGGCCCGCAACCGCGAGAAGCGCTTCCAGCTGCACGGGTACTCGCGGCTGCTGGATCTGGAGCGGCTGCTGCACCTGCTGCGGCTGCTCACCACCTACCCCGAGCTCTCCGCGGCCGACCCCGCCACCCGCGCCGAGCTGGAGGCGATCGTGTCGCCCCTGCCAGAGGGCGACCTGGCGGATCAGGCGGCGGCCTACCTGCGGCGGCTGCATGGCGAGTGCTTTGGTGATGCCAGCGCCATCCGCAACGATCTGACCTGGCTGGAGGCCAACGGCTTCTGCAGCGCCGAGCCCGCCCTGGCGCCGATTCAACTGGCGCCGCCCCAGCCCGAGCCACCCG
This sequence comes from Cyanobium sp., assembly GCA_044234195.1. Lineage (GTDB taxonomy): Bacteria > Cyanobacteriota > Cyanobacteriia > PCC-6307 > Cyanobiaceae > Cyanobium. The sequence goes on from JBIIJA010000430.1 coordinate 2,462, forward strand.
CCACAGGACCCTGGCCCAGCGGGGTGAACGGTGGCTTCCCGCCCATGGGCGATGGGCCGGTGTTCCTGCGGGTGTTCACCCTGCTGCGCCACCTGTTGCAGCAGCCCTTTGATCAGGCAGGCGGCGTCCCCCTGCCGGAGCACCTGATCGAGCGCACCGAGGCCATCCCCGGCGCCTACCTCCCCTCCGAGGCCGCCACCCTGCGCAAGGACCTCGAGAAGCTGCTCACCCCCTATAGCTTCCGCCACCGCAACGACAACGTGCGCCACGGCTATGCCATCGGCACCGCCCTGCTCTCGGCCCACCGGCTGCGGGAGATCCATGGGGTGGTGAGC
>JBIIJA010000372.1:0-2789 GCA_044234195.1 Cyanobium sp.
CTGCGCATGAAAAAAGGGGGGGACTCCGATGAAAAAGGCTCAGGACTGTCGGCACAGCCATCCTCTGGCTTGTCGGTGCGCTGGTAGGTGCGCTGGAGGCCGAACCCTGCAGCCCATTCCCCCTTGTCGGTCCATTGAAGGCCGTTGAGATGGCTTGCCGGGAGGAGTGCCACACCACCGGCTCGGCTACGGGGTAACTTGGCCGCAGAAGGGCAGGGCGAGCTGATGGGTGCGGAGGCCTGGCAGTGGAGGGCTGCCGGGGGGATTGGGCGCAACGTTTGCTGGATGGCCAAGACGGCTCAGCGATCGTGGTCAAAGCGGTGGCCCAGCGACTCCTGTCAGACGTTGAAGCCTGGGTGCGTCACAAAGTTGCCATTCAGGATATTATTAGCGCGCTGGCGCGCTTGGGTGCGCATCGCTGCTGACGTGTGCTTGCCTTCATGGGCGAACCACGCCAGCCAGCAGACATGCCATCGCCAGGCCCCGTTGTAGCCCCAGCTGGAATCGTTGTTGCCGCGATCGTGACCCTTGCCGTCGGCATGGCGCGCCTCGTGCAACAGCGTACCGGCGCGGTTGCTGACACCATGTTGATAGAAAAACGGCAGGAATAGCCTGGTCCAGTTGTCCACAAGGACGCCCGTCCGCGTCTGCGCGAACGCCGTGCCGTTGCCACAGCGGGCATCCAGTTCGTCGATCGCATTGCGTGAGAAGCGGCAGCCCCACTCCAGAATGTTACCGCTGAACGATTCACGGGGAAACTGCGGAGATGAATACGTCAGGCACCAGATTCCAGACATTGTGCGACCAAGCGCCCTGGTTTTATCACAGACAACCTCATAGCCGAAGCCGTCGTCCCAGTCGTCCTTGTCGAAATCGAAGGCATCCCACGCCCAGTTGATGAAGGACTGAGAGCAGATGCGAGGACCGTACAGATTATCGCCGGAAGCATTGAGATCTGGAACGGAGAAGGTGCAGGTGGCCATGGTTCAATCCCTCGGTGGTTGGCAGCAGCAGATCTGTGGGCTGGTGAGCAGCTCGCGACTCTTCGGCGGCTGGAAGCTGCGTTCCTTGGTGTCCTCGCGCTCTGGATCGGCGTGCAATTCCTCCACACGCGATCGGCGGATGTCGATCATCCAGTGATCCTCCTTGGGCAAAACCTCCACCAGCCGTTCGCCCAATCCCAGCGCAACAGCGGCTTTGACCGCCTCAACCAGGACACGTCGCTCGGGCCGAGCCGAGACGATCTTCAGCAACCCATCGGCGACCTCCGGGTTGCCGTTTGCTGAACGCTGCAGGGCCTCAACGGCCATCGTGGCCACAAGCACATGTTCATCCCGCACGCTCTGGCAACCCTGCTGGGGATCATGGTCGGGCAGGCGTGCCAAGGCCGATTCCACGAGGAATCCAGCCGCGTTCGCATGACCCACATCCCCAAGCACGTGCAACAGGCTCCAGCGAATGCCGGTTTCTTCACGGGCCACCTGCTGCGCCAGTTGCTGAATGACGTCGGTGGCCTCCTTCTGCTTGCTCAGCAGTTCGATCGTGCGCTGGTAATAAAGCTCGGCGTCCTTGCCTTCGCCATGCAGGTGGCGCATCGCCTCGCCCACAAGCCAGGCCACTGCCGAATCATCGAAGTAGCGGTGGCCGAGCGAGCCTTCGGTGTGGTCAGTTCCATCGGTGTTGCTGGCCTCTGTGGTGCATTTCATGTTGTTGCTCCAGATTTGATTCGCGCCCAACAGCGATGAGTTCAAGCAGAGACTGTTGGAGACGGCATAATTCAGCCTAACTAAAAGGCATTGCCTGGTATTGCCAGTATTTTAGTTTAGGTCGTCGGCAACGTTCGTGGCAGTATCAGAAACCTTTGTGGCCACTGATTGAGCAGCTTGCTTGAGATTCTCTGCCGTTTTCATGACGGAAGCCTGCACCTGTTTGGCTTGTCCCTTGATCTGGTGACCTGTGTCACCGGTGATGTCACCAAAGGCAGCCTGAAGATTGCCTTCGGCATCCTTGGCGGCGGCATCAACTTTGTTGGACATGACAATGATTCCAATGGGAAATAGAGACCGATACCCTGAGCAAGCCTAGGGAGTCAGCAGATCGGTCTTTAGCAATGGTAGTGCTCTTGACTTGTCTCAACTCCTTCGCTGACGGAACCAGCATCCTTGTTGGCGGCCGGCGAGGAAATCACGAGTATCAACAGGGCGTCTCAGGGATGTTAAGGTTTATGAGGTTGTGCTGCACTCTGCAGCAGAGCGTGGGCGATAAAGGTGAGAAGTTAGGGTGGCTATGTGTCCAAAAAGAATCCTCTTTTCGCTATACAACCCCTCTCTTTCAGTGACTTCCGGAATACTAGGTACAACGCTGTCTAGGAATGGAGTGGCATTTCGCGTTTGGGCACCGCGCACCACAGAGGGTGTAGGTGATCGGAACATTCAATGGCTGGGATGGGGTTACTGCTGATCGCAGATTGTGAAAGGGTTGGTGGTGCCAACCGCTGCGCGGAAGCCGATGGCTACGCTTAGTGATGGCAGTGGGGAAGAGCGATCAGCGGAGAAGACCGACAGGACTGTGATGGGGCCTCTCGTACAGGCTCGTATCAGGTCACATACCTTCCCTGCTGGTCGGCCCCATCAGGCCAGGACGACAGATCACGCAGAGGACAACAGCTCGAAAGCTGGTTCGGTCGCTTGAGGAGTCAGGCCTGGTCTGCTGGGGTTCCTTAGATCATCACAGTCGCTGGTCAGGCTTCATCGGATTGCTCAAGCGGGAGCTCTGCAGGGGCTGGTGAT
>JBIIJA010000421.1:0-2789 GCA_044234195.1 Cyanobium sp.
TTCCGACGTGCGCAGAGGAAGCTGGTCTGCTTTATCTCGCAGAAATCCCTGTGCAGGGTCCGGTGCGCATTCGGGCTGGTTTTCACGTGGGAACGGGCAGGTTGATCCTGAAGCATGCGAAACGAATCCCATAAACAGGCTCTGAACACGTACGGCAAACTTGCACGCACCTTTGGGCAAAAGCTGCACGTTGGTTTAGGCGGTCTGCAGTCTACCAAATGTGTATAGGCCTAAAATGAATACATCCCGGTTTTAGTAGCTCATGTCAAGTGGCTGGGCTCGGGACGCAGGAACAGGCTTTTGTATCATAGCGAACGGTTATAGGCGGATCCGTCTATGGTGACAGGTCTTGCCAGGGTATTATGAAATCCATTGCCACAACAGGGATCTGGCCATAGCTCCAGCTTGAAGCAGTTGTGATAGGCGGCAAAAACGGTGCCGAGACACTTCATACGAGGATCCGCCCATTTAGCGTTGGCCAGACCATGTCAGCTGTGTAGTGGCAAAACCAAAGGACAGCTACCAATGAAAAGATTAATGACCATAGGCAAGCGAAAATTAACCATGAGGTATTCTGCCATAACTCATGGCTATTATGTAATGATAGCACGCACAAGATGACTGAAAAGTGTTATATTGCTATTGACGGTGACGATGTTGGTCGATCTATTGAGCGACTAGTGCTTCTAAATGACGGTCAGGGTTTGTCAGATTTTTCAACCAATTATAGATGTGCTATTCGCTGGTTGACATCCGTTCTCATTGATTCACTTCAAGGGACGGCTTTGCTTTCTGACGGAGACAGCATATTAATGGAAGTCCATACCCCGTCATATTCTGCTGATAAACTTGCGGCGCTTTCCAAAGAGTTTGTGCAACTCTCAGGCCACACAGTCTCAATTGGAATTGGCGATACGATGAGAAGAGCATATTTGGCTCTTAAGCTAGCCAAGCTGTCTGGAAAAAATCAGATCAGGCATTATAAAGAGCTAATCGAATAAGATGGCCATTAGAAGCATTCAGAATGCAGTTCTTTTCGTAGTACTGGGAACTCCAAATCCTGCGCCATATGCCAACGCAATTACTTATGCTTATTTGAAGATGGGGGTTCGACGTGTAATCTTGCTATATATAGAAGGAGATGCTGCCGCACTCACTCGATTGGATGCAGATGCCCTTTCAAAAAAGATATGGGACGAGATCGATAAGTGGGAATTTCAAGAAGAGGGACGGCTGGGTGAGAGAATGAATCTATATTCTAATCTTAAGCAAGACATAGTTAATCGTGGAATTGAAGGCCTGCATATCAAATCAATTGTTCAAGACCTCGGCAACCTTGTAAGGCGCCATTATCAGGAGATCCCAATTCTTGATATTACTGGAGCAACAAAAGTAAGTGGTGTGGATACCCTTGCTGCGGCAGCGCTTCTGAACTTAGGTTCTTATTCTTTCGAGTTAACAAAAGCCGGTCATAGTAAACCGCCTGAATTCAAATCGTTTTCTTTCCTCACAAAGGATGATTATACCTATGAGGATCTACTGCATCGCTCCAGAGCAAGTGGCGCTTTAGAAAGTCTATCCTTCCAATCCCGTTCTTTGTGGGTAATGACGATTTCTTGCGTGATTACCACAGCTTGCTTGGCTGTTCTCGCTGCGTGGAGTCCCATGAACGGAATCATAACGTTAGTTGGCCTTTTGAGTTCTGTAATGGCCATTTCACAGATTGCCATTTCATCTATCGCCAAGCAACCGAGACAGTAGGTTATGCGACTTTTCTTGATCTCAGATTAAGGGCTGTCCAACAACCAAATGCAGAAGACGGGTGCTGAGGATGTGTTCAATGTTGAGATTCACTCCCGCTTCTGATCTGGAGCGTTAGGCGCACACCAAGCCGCGCTGACTTAGGTTCAGGAGCGCGCTATCCTTACTGCGCCTAATTCGAGCGATCGTCAAGGAGCAATTGTGGCGAGAAAGTCCAAGTCAACACGCGCCCGCCCCCCCCAGGGCTTGCCGGTGACCGCCGCCGCACGCATAGGTCTATGGCTGGAGAATCCGTATGAGACGGACCCTGGCCGGAGAGAATATAATATTGCAAGATTCGGACAACGAACAAGAATTCTCGACCTTAGCGGTCTTGGCTTAACGGAGCTACCTGAAAAACTTCGGAATCGGAATATTTCCCACTTGGAGAATATTGATATCAGCAACAACAATCTTGAGACTCTTCCAGACTGGATTACAGAACTTCGCGAGCTAAAGGGATTGAACCTCACGCGAAACTCCCTCCGAGAACTTCCACAAGACCTTGGTAAACTTTCCCTTCGCGTGCTTTGGCTGTCAGGCAATCAGCTGATGTCATTGCCAGATTCTCTTCGCTCGTCCCCGTTGAAAGAGATTCGGCTCCACGGAAACTCGCAATTGCAATTGCCAAGCAGCATCCTAGAGCGGCCCGCCCAAGAAATTCTTAGGTACTACTTTGAATCAAGGCTCGAAGCCGGTCAACCGCTTTCGGAATTAAAGTTGCTGGTTGTGGGACGGGGGAAAGCGGGAAAGACATCCTTGGTCAAGCGACTATCAGGGCAAACACCGAGTAAGAATGAATCTGAAACCCATTCTATATCCATTAGAGAGTTTCCGCTGAATTGCCCACAAGGTATAGTGCACACACGTGCCTGGGACTTCGGCGGGCAGGAGATCCTTTATTCTACTCATCAATTCTTCCTCACAGAGCGAAGTCTATATCTCTTGGTACTAGAGCCTAGAACTGGTCTGGCGCAGCGAGATGCTGA
>JBIIJA010000373.1:0-2788 GCA_044234195.1 Cyanobium sp.
TCTGGAGTTGCGGCAAAAATTTTTGGACCGTTTCAGCGGTTTGGCGAGTGGCGCCGGGCTGGGCTCCTTCTCCTACGGCGTGGCGGACTCCATGCCATCAGCGGCCGCCCTCAAGGGCGACGAGTTGCAGAGCACGCTGATGGCGATGGGTTACGAGGGGCATGAGATCCACGCGGCCCTCAAGGCGGTGGCCGCCCAGGGGCTGGATCCTGCAGCCGATGGCGAACGCTGGTTGGGGGATTGTCTGCGCTGGTTGTCCCGTTCCGCCGCCTGAGCCGACGGCAGCCACGCGGTAAAGTTGGCTATTGATTGCAAAGCGCCGGGCGCAAAACATGCCGCTACCCACGATCCGCAAACAGGAACTCATCAACACCCATCAGCAACACGGCACCGACACCGGTTCCGTAGAGGTGCAGGTGGCGATCCTCAGTGATCGGATCAGCCAACTCAGCAGCCATCTGCAAAAAAATATCCACGACTTCTCCTCTCGCCAGGGGCTGCTCAAGATGATTGGTCGTCGCAAGCGTCTTTTGGGCTACCTGCGCCAACAAAGCGAGGAGCGTTATGGGGTGTTGATTGAAAAGCTCGGCATCCGTGGCTGAGCCGAATGACGCCTGAACGGCAGGGCCGCCCATCCAAACGGAAGAAGGCCCCTCAAAACGCTTTGCGGGTCACCAAGGCTGACGCCAAGCCCCTGGCGGCCCAGAAAAAAAATCCATCTCCCTCGGCCAAGGGCCAAGGGCAGCGCCTTCAACAGGTCATCCCCGATGCCGTTGCCAACAGGATGGCCCGTCGGATTGCGATCGCCACAGGCCTGCCCACCGTGGCTGGTATGGGAGTGTTCATTGGCAGCTACCTGCTGGTGAGCCGGCACATCTTGGATGTTCCCACCTCCGCCACCCTCCTGGCCTCGGGCGGATGTTTCCTCTTGGGGCTGGTGGGATTGAGCTATGGCGTGCTGTCCGCCAGTTGGGAAGAGGCACCGGGCAGTCTTTTGGGCTCTGAGCAGATTCCTGTCAACTTCAGCCGGCTGAAGGCCTCGCTTCGGGCCTTGCGGGAAGGGCCCCAGATCCCAGGGAAAGGGCCGTCTTAAACCGGCTGGGCGGAGGCCCCCATCAGGCTTGCTCGAAAGGCGGCGGCTTTGAGGGACTCCACGGCAGAATCGGGATCGCTGACGCAGAACTGGTGGCCCAGGCGGACATAGCGGCTGGATCCAGGCCCTAACACCTTGGCGATCACCGGCACCCGTTGGACACCAGGTTCCTGATCGGGCCTGTGGCGTTGCAAACATTCCCGCAGCCGGTGCTGAATCGCGATGTCGCCGGCTTGCTCCGCAGGCAGCTCCACCAACAGGAACTGCAACGCTTCGATGCTGCAGCAATCCTCCACGATCACCTGCACCCGGTCATCCCGCCGGTCCACCGAAGCCCACACCATCAACCTGGCATCCACCATCAGGTGGTCGGCCAAGCGGCCATAGCTTTTCGGAAACACCACCGCCTCACAGCTGCCGGTGAGATCTTCCAGCTGCAGTACCGCCATGCGATCCCCCTTGCGGGTGGTGACCTGACGGCACTCCGCCACCATGGTGAGCAGGCTGATCTTGGCGCGGTCGGGTTGCTCCTCCAGGCTGGCCAGCCCAATGGGAGCCAATAGCCTGGAAGCGGCTCCCCATTGCTTGAGCGGGTGATCGGAGAGATAGAACCCCACCACCTCCTTTTCCAGGCGAAGTTTGTCCGTCGGCGGATACTCCGCCACGGGTGCCGCCTTCGGGGCCAGCACAGCTTCCGAAGGGGTAGGGCTTCCCTGGTCCACTGAGCCACCCAGGAGATCCAGCAGATTCCCTTGGCCACTGGCCCGATCCCTGGCCCTGGCGTTGGCCCACTCCAGCACCAAATCAAGATCCGCCATCAACTGGGCACGGTTGGAGGAGGGATCCAGGGCATCGAGGGCCCCAGAGTGGATCAGGGCTTCAAGGGCGCGTCGGTTCAACTGTTGCCCAGGGATGCGATCGCATAGGTCTGCTAGGGAGGTGAATGGCCCCCCCTGGCGTCTGTGATCGATCAAGAGGCGAATAGCTCCGTCGCCCAGGTTGCGGATCGCGGAGAGACCAAAAAGGATGCGATGGTCTACAGGCGTGAAATCCACGTCGGAGGCATTGACATCAGGGGGCAAAACTTGAATCCCCATGGCATTGCAGTTGGAGATATACCGTTGCACCTTTTCACTGTCACCTGCATTGACAGTGAGCAGGGAAGCCATGTAGGCCACTGGATAGTGGGCCTTGAGATAGGCCGTTTGATAAGTCACAGCCCCATAGGCTGTGGAATGGCTTTTGTTAAAGCAATATTCAGCAAACAACACCATCTGCTCGAATAAGCTGGTTGCGATTTGTCTTTCCACTCCTAATTCTTCTGCTCCTTTGACAAAGATATCTTGATGCTTTTCCATTTCAGATTTCTTTTTCTTGCCCATCGCCCGCCTGAGCAGATCGGCTTCACCTAGGGAATAGCCGGCGAGATCTTGAGCAATTTTCATGATTTGTTCTTGATACACCATGATTCCATAGGTTTCACGAAGGATGGGCTCAAGTTTTGGGTGGGCCACATCCATCAACTCCCTGCCGTGCTTGCGATTGATGAATTTAGGAATCAATCCTGCATCCAGGGGGCCGGGTCGGTAGAGAGCAAGAATGGAGGAAATGTCCTCTAGGGAGGAGGGTTTGAGATCTTTCACAATCTGGCGCATGCCGCTGGATTCAAGCTGAAAAATACCTTCCAGATCTCCA
>JBIIJA010000375.1:0-2783 GCA_044234195.1 Cyanobium sp.
GCCATCTGGCGGAGGGGGGCCAGACGTTGGGTCCTGGCCTATCAGCCTCAGCCCCATGGCCCGAATGCCCCCTGGATCGATCACGAATCCTGCTTGCCTCAAGGCGGCAATCGCCTCTGCAGGGGCGGAAATCGAGATGCTGCAGCCGCTGAGCTCCCGCCTGAGCCGATCCAGGGAGGCCACCACCAGGGCCTTGATCACCTCATCGCGAGCCGGTTCGCCAGGGAAACTGAGGAGATCCCAGAGATTGGCGTTCAGGGCTCTGTCGCTCGTGGCCCGGATAAAACCCACCCAACGGCCTTGGGGGTTTTGAACGGCCATGTGCCAGGCACTGTGCCGAATCACCTCAGTCCAAAGGGCAGCGCTGCGGGGCCGCTCCCCGCAGCTCTCCAGCAAGTGGTTGAGGGTGTCCAGCTGGAGATCGGGCTGAATTAAGAGGTCGTAACCCTCTTGCAAGTGGCTAGAGGTGGGTTGGCCGCGGAAGGGAAGCAACAAGGAAGATCTCGAACCTCAGCCGGTGTTGCGCATCCCAGCGGCGATGCCATTGATCGTGAGCAGGGCGCCTCTGAGCAGTTCACTGCGGCTGTAGGTGTGGCCATGTCCCGCAGCTGTCGCGTCACTGGTGGCCTCGCTGATGGGAGGTTGGCGGTTTTGATCCCGCAGCCTTCTCAGCAGGGCCACCTGCAGAAAACCCAGAGGAATGATCGTGCGGTTCCGCAAATCCACAGAAAGCTGTAGGGCAGGGTCCCCATCAAGCAGCCGCCTGTGATTGCTGATCTGCAAGACAAGCTGATGGGTGAGGGCAAACTCGGCGGCGATCGCATCAAAAATACGACCAAAGGCTTCACGATTTTCTTCTCGCCCCAGGTGGGTCACATAGTGCTTGGCAAGATCAAGATCCACCTTGGAAAGGGTCATCTCAACCTTAGAGATCAACATGCGGAAGAAAGGCCAGCGCTGGTAGAGCAATTGCAAGAGTTCAATTTGCTCTGGATCATGCTGCAGTTCGTCTTGTAGTGCCGTGCCAACGCCATACCAACTGGGCAGCAGGAAACGGCTCTGGGTCCAACCAAAAACCCAGGGTATGGCTCGCAAGGTGGAGAGATCCCTCGCTCCGCTTTTGCGCCGGGCTGGGCGGCTAGAAATCTGCAGTTTGCTGATCTCCTCAATCGGCGTCACCTGCTGGAAAAAGGCCACAAGGTCTGGATTGTCATGCACCAAAGCTCTGTAATGCTCGCGGGAACGGGCTGCCAAACGCCCCATCAATGCGTTCCAACTTGGCGTGTCATCAATGCGCGTGCTCACGAGGCTGCTTTGCAGGACGGCCGTGGTAACGGTCTCGAGGTTGTAGAGAGCTAGCTCAGGCAAGGAATACTTCGAAGCCAGCACTTCGCCCTGCTCAGTAATCTTGATGCGTCCGCAAAGAGTGCCACTGGGCTGGGCCAGGATGGCCTGATAAGCAGGACCTCCTCCCCGGCCAACGGAACCACCACGGCCATGGAAGATGCGCAAACACACCTGATGTTGATTGGCCAGTTGCTGCAGGGCAATTTGGGCCCGATGAATTTCCCAGTTGCTAGAGAGAAAACCTGAATCTTTATTGCTATCGGAATAACCCAGCATCACCTCCTGTAAAGGCACTTGGCTTTCGGAACGCAGCAACTCTCGGTAAAAGGGTTCCTTAAAGAGGTGTTCCATCACCGCTGGAGCCCGTTGCAGATCCTCCACGGTTTCAAACAGGGGTATCACCAGAAGCTGCGACCTTTTATCGACCGGATCCACAAGACCAGCTTCCTTGGCCAACAACAACACTTCCAACAAGTCTGAAACTGTGTGACTCATGGAGATCACATAGGTGCGACAGATACGAGAGCCGAACTCCTGCTGAAGCCGTTGCAGCATCTGAAACACCGCAAAGGTTTCAGCCGTTGCTGGGCTCCAGGAGGCCGCTGCTGGGAGGAGGGGGCGGCGTGTCTGCAATTCAGCCAGAAGCCACTCCACCCTCTCTTCTTCCCCCATCTCTCCATAGGGAACGGGAAGTTGCAGATAGCGGGTGAGTTCGTCGAGTGCGTCACTGTGGCGTGTGCTTTCCTGACGAATATCCAAGCTGGCCAAACAGAAGGCAAAAATGTGCACCTGGTTGAGCAGGGCAGTAAGGCCCTCACAGCGGAGCCCTGTGGCCTGCAAACTGTTGCGGATGAGCTCCAGATCGTTGCGAAACTCCTCCTCTGAGGCGTAATGCAGGTCCTGAGTAACGGAGCTTGGCGCCTCACTTGGAGGAGATTCCCAACCTGCCTCTGAGAGCAAATGGTTGCGTTTCTCGGAGAGCCGTAATCGTTCGAGCATGTAGCTGAGCTTCAGCCGGTAGGGCTCGAGGCGATAACGCGCTGCCCGCTCTTCGTAGATGTCGGGGAAACGCAAACGATCCATCTCCAGCGATTCCAAGAGTGCTGGACTGACCTGGCTCCACTGCATGGAGATGCTCAGCTGATCACGGAGATCGGTGACTGATTTCACGTAGCGGTCCAGCATCAGCTGCCGCTGATAGCAAGCGGCGCGCCAAGTAATCTCAGGAGTGACGGAGGGATTGCCGTCCCGGTCGGCGCCAACCCAGGAACCAAAGGTGCAAAAGGCAGCCTTGGGTGGCTCAACATCTGGATAGCTGGACTTCAGAGCAGACCGGATACGCTGCTGGAGAAGAGGCATGGCCTCAAACAAAACCTGTTGAAAATAGTGAAGTGCAAACTCCACTTCATCCAAAACGGAAGGCTTAAACTGATGCA
>JBIIJA010000374.1:0-2783 GCA_044234195.1 Cyanobium sp.
CAAAAGAATTCAGGTGATCTTGCAGGAATGCAGTCGTTGGCGCTTAGAACGCATCGATGTCCCCCCAGCCCCCGGCGATGGCGGCCAATTCCTGGAGGGTGAGGGGTGTGGTCGCGTCGTCAGCAGGCGTGGATGCAGCAGGAGCGCCAGCCGCAACGTCTGCGGACGGGGCTGGGGTCAGAAGGACAGAAGCCAGGTGTATTGACAGGAAGGGAATGGCCATGGAGCGTCGAAAGAAATCAGGTGATCTTGCAGGAATGCAGCCGTTGGCGCTCAGACCGGATCAATGGCCCCCCAGCCACCGGCGATGGCGGCCAGGTCTTGAATGGAGAGAGGCTCCACCCATTGCTCTGAAGTTCCGGAGGCATCGCCTTTGCGCGACTGGCCCTGGGCTAGGCCCGCCTGGTGGGCTGGGGCAAACGCCGTTTGGCTGCCATCGAGGTGGTGGTTCATCAACACTCAAATTGTTAGACCAAACATAAGGCCCTCCGTCGCCGTTGGCCACAGTGATCGGCGGGATCCTGGCCGGCATTTGCACGAGCGAAAGAAAGGTCTAGATCGGATCGATGGTGCCCCAGCCACCTGCCACGCTCTCCAGGTCTTCGGGGGAGAGTTCCACTAGTCGCAGGGCCTGCCTGGCCGGGGCCCAGGGGTCAGCAGGGGCGGAATGAAGCCGCCTGCTTCCCGGCAGGGCCATGGTGCTGATTGGGGGAGTATCCGCTAAGCCCTGGAAGATATGTCCCGAACTCCCCATGGGTGACCTCAGCGGTGCCCATAAGTTAAGGCTGAGGTGTTGGTCCTTGGCTGGCCTCGCCGATCTGGCTTTCGACACCAGGCGCGTTTCCAGTAGGTGGCGGTGGAGATCCACTTGGGGCCCGCCTGGCTGAGCAGCGCGATCAGCGCCGGGGGCTCAGGTTCCACCTTGAGGATGGCCAGCAGGATGGAGGGATCCATCACCATGGGGATTGGCGCGGCAGGCCCGTCTCGTCGTAGAGCTCGGTTTGGAGGTCGCCGGGGCAACGATCCAGCCCAGCCCGGAGAGCCTGGCGCACCGCATCTGTGACGCTGGTGCTCTGGCGGGCTGCTAGCTCCCGGTCCATGGCATGCACCTGTGAGTCCTTGGATATTCATGCCTACGGGCATGAATGGTAGGAAGCCAAGTCAATCTTTACCATGTCTGTTTGAGTCAGCCTGGAAGGCCTTCAGATCGCGCAGCACGGCGGCCGGGGGTGCCGCCATTGAGCACCCGGCTGATCTGCAGGACGCACCGCTCGATTCCGGTGGAAAAACTCTGCAAACGCAGTGCTGCGGCATTGATCCGCAGCCGACCGCCCGTCAGCGCTCCCAGGGCCGCCACGCTCTCCACCAGAGTCAGATCCCGCAGTTGCTGAGCAGAAGGGGCCGCCATGGCATCAGGTGAGGGCCATGGCCAGCCGCCGCAGGCGCTCTTGCCAGTGGGGCGGCCAATCGTCCCAGCGCGCCAGGTCGATGGCGATGCCCTCCTGGCCGGCGTTGGCCAGGGATTGATCCACCACCCCCTCCACCAAGCCCAACGCCTCCAGCTGGGCAGCGGCGGGCAGCCCCTCCACCACCAGATCAAGATTCGGAGTGGCGCCCAAAGGAGCTGGCCTCCAGCGCCGGCCGGCCTCTACGCCCTGCTTGATGAATGACCCCCACCGCCACGCGGCTGGAGGCAGCCCCTGCCGATCTCTCTGATCTCGACGTCTGGCTGGCCTTGCCTTGGGGGGATCACCCGCACCACGGCAGGGCTGGCCGACTGGGAGCGGGATGCTGCCAGGGAGGTGCTGTGTTGCACCGCCACTGCCTTGGGGCTCTTGCGCCTGCTCACTCAGCCGCTGGTGGACGCTGCAGATCCCTTCCAAATGATCTTGGAGAAGACTGCCGGAATGGTTGCTGAAGCCAGCAAAGGAGGCGGCCAACCTGGAGTGGTTGGGGGTCATGCTGCGTAGAGCGATGGATGAGCCAATGGAGCGTCATGGCAAGGCTGCATGAACCTGCTGAGCCCCGCCCCTTTTTCTCACCAGAGCGTGCTGGCTGCTGCAGTGGTGGATGCCTTCGCGGCCCTGCCGCCCGCCCCGCACGGTGGACCCCCCCGGCTGATGGATTGCACCCTGGGCGGCGGCGGCCACAGCGCCCTGCTGCTGGAGGCCCACCCCACGCTGCGCCTGGTGGGGCTCGACCAGGACCCCACCGCCCGGGCCGCGGCGGCGGAGCGGCTGGCCCCCTTTGGGGAGCGGCTGCGGATCGTGGCTTGCAACTTTGCGGCCTACACCCCGGAAGGGGCGGTGCAGGGGGTGTTGGCGGATCTGGGGGTGAGCAGCCCCCAGCTGGATGAAGGGGGGCGGGGCTTCAGCTTTCGCTCGGAGGGGCCGATCGACATGCGCATGAACCCCGAAGCTGGCGAGACGGCGGCCGAGCTACTGGACCGGCTGGAGGAGGGGGAGCTGGCGGATCTGCTCTATGAGCTGGGGGAAGAGCGCCTCTCTCGCCGCATTGCCCGGCGGCTGGTGAGCGAGCGGACCAGCCGCCCCTGGGGAGCGCGCAGCACCGCGGAGCTGGCCTATGCCATTGCTGGTTGCTATCCCCCCAAGGCCCGCCATGGCCGGCTCCATCCGGCCACCCGCAGCTTCCAGGCTCTGCGCATTGCCGTGAACGACGAACTCGGATCTCTCGAGCGGTTGTTGCAGCGCGCTCCGGATTGGCTGGCTCCCGGTGGCCTGTTGGCGATCATCAGTTTCCACTCTCTGGAGGATCGGCTGGTG
>JBIIJA010000028.1:0-10875 GCA_044234195.1 Cyanobium sp.
GAGGATCTGGGCACGGCTCACCGCCACCCCCTGGAGCCGGTGGCGGCTGCTGAGTTTGCCCTCCTGCAAACGCCACTCCCTGCTGATCAAGAGTTCTGTCTCCTCAGGCTCCAGCTCCTGGGCCTCAAGCCAACCCTGGATCGCCGGGGTGAGGGAAAAGGTGGCCTCAATGGCTCCTCGCTGGCAGCCACGGCGGAGCAAGCGTGCTCCCTGGGCACCTTGAGCCCCACCCAGGAGCGCATCAAGGGCATCTAGCAGGATCGACTTGCCAGCGCCCGTCTCCCCTGTCAACACAGTGAAGCCTTCACCAAAACTCAGCTCCAAGGCTTCGATCAAAGCGATGTTCTGCAGGCGCAGCCCTGTCAGCACTGACGTTTCTTCTTAGAGCTTGGCTGCACCGTAGCGAAAGCCCCCAGGAAGAAGAAAGGGCCTGTTGGCGTTGAGGGAGGAAAAAAAGCCTTTTCGCTTGGAAGGATGGCGGTAATCCCTACGCCTTGACGACGAAAAAAGATTGAGGTCAGAAACCATTAGCTGGTGCTGTTGCTACCTTATGGAGGTGACCATCAGTCTCTATCCATGCCAACGAAAACAGCTCACGCTGTTACAGCTCCTTCTGAAACAGTTCCCACTGAAACAGTTCCCACAAAACCCGCATCCGCGCGGGCAAAGGCAAAGGAAACCATGCTGGCTGGACCAGAGCTCCTTGCCAAGGTGAAAGACTTGGGCGATGCCTCCAAATCCGATCTGGTTCGCAGCTGCGGTTATGTGAGCACCAAGAAAGACGGCACCGAGCGCTTGAACTACACGGCCTTCTATGAGGCTCTGTTGGAAGCCAAGGGGATGAATCTGGGTGAAGGTCACGGGTCGAAGCCCGGCCGCAAACTCAGCTTCAATACCAAAGTGCAATTCAACGGAAATCTGATGGTGGGTAAAGCCTATACGGCGCTTTTGGATCTCAAGCCCGGCGATGAGTTTGAGATCAAGCTGGGCCGTCGACAAATTCGATTACTGCCCCTGGGAGCCTCCTTAGAGGCGGAGATCGGGGACGAGGATCACGAAGCCGCCGAAGAGGTCTAGATCCCCGGTCGTGGGCGCAACCGTCGCGGCAGGCAGACAGAATCATCTTCTGCTTCACGGCACTCTCGATCCATGACCCCCCCTGCCAGTGCCGCTCCCTCGAAGGAGGGAACTTCTTCCACGGCGGTCACAGCCGCCGAAACGGCCTTGGCCGCCATGCGCGCGTCGGTGTTTGGCACCGACCCGATGGCTCCCGCTCCACCGGCTCTTCCCGCCATCAGCGCCCCTGCCGATCCTTGGGCCCCCGTGAACAGTGGCCCGGCAGCGAAGGATGAAGAGCTGGGGGATTTCCTGGAGGCTTCAGGCCTCCTCGAGTACGACCCGCAAGCCATCACGCGCCTTTACGCCGGGCATCCCCAACGGCTGTTGCGACGGCTATGGCAAACCCTCGTGCCCATCAGTCTGTTTTTGTTGGCCGTCGCCGGCGACAAGTTCACCGGTCAACTGAATCATCCTGAGCGGGCACGCGCTCGCTCCCGAGAATGCGCCCAGTTGCTAGCTGCCCTTGGCCCAGCCTTCATCAAGGCAGGTCAAGCTCTCTCCACCCGGCCAGACATCGTGCCACCGGTGCTCCTGGAAGAATTGGCCCAACTGCAGGACCAATTGCCTGGGTTTGATTCCGCCTTGGCCATGGCGTGCATTGAGGAAGATCTGGGAGCCCCTGTCGATCAGATCTACGCATCTCTGGAAAGGGAGCCCATTTCCGCAGCCTCCCTGGGCCAAGTGCACCGAGGCGTGCTGCAAGGGGGGCAGAAAGTGGCCGTGAAAGTGCAAAGGCCAGGCCTGAGAGAGCAGATCACTCTCGATCTCTACATCGTTCGCAATATCGCCTCCTGGCTTAACAAAAATGTACGCCTCATCCGCAGCGATCTCGTGGGGCTGATCGATGAACTTGGCACACGAGTTTTTGAGGAAATGGATTACCTCAACGAAGCAGCAAATGCAGAAAAATTCAAGGAACTTCACCAGCACAATCAAGCTATTGCCGTGCCCAAGATTTACTTGGAAGCCACCAGCAGGCGTGTGCTCACAATGGAATGGATTGATGGGGTGAAACTAACAAATTTAGAGTCGGTCAAGGCCATCGGTGTCGACCCAGATGAGATGGTGAACATAGGGGTGAACTGCAGTTTGCAGCAGCTTCTTGAACACGGTTTTTTCCACGCTGACCCTCACCCAGGCAATCTTCTTGCTCTCCCCGATGGACGCTTAGCCTACCTCGACTTCGGCATGATGAGCACCATCACCAGGGAAGCTCGCACGGGACTCATTCAGGCAGTGGTCCATCTTGTGAATCGAGATTTTTCATCTCTTTCCAAGGATTTCGTCAGCTTGGGATTCTTGAGTGAAGAAGTGGATTTGTCACCGATCGTTCCAGCTTTTGAAGGGGTGTTTGGCCAAGCTCTGGAGATGGGTGTCAGCCGAATGGATTTCAAAGCCGTCACCGATGATCTTTCCGGTGTGATGTATCGCTTCCCCTTCCAGGTTCCCCCTTATTACGCCCTGATCATCCGTTCGTTGGTCACCCTTGAGGGGATCGCCCTGAGTGTGGACCCCGATTTCAAAATCCTCGGTGCTGCCTATCCCTATTTTGCCCGCCGGCTGATGGAAGATCCGGATCCTGAGCTGCGCCGTAGCCTACGGGAAATGTTGTTTGATGGCGATGAATTCCGCTGGCAACGGCTAGAAGCTTTAGTGAGCAGCGCCGCCCTCCAGGACCAGCTGGATGTGGAAGGTCTCTTGGATCAGGTGATCGATTTTCTGTTTTCACCCAGTGGTGGTTTGCTGCGGCGCCAGCTCGTGGATGCCATGGTGGAACGCATGGATCACCTTGCCTGGAGGGTGACCCTGCGCATCGGGCGCCGCCTGCCTGGCCGCATCCTCCCTCCAGGCCTCAGGGAGCGGCAGAGCAGCGCCGAGGCCGTGGATCCCAGGCCCATGCTGGATCTTGAGCCCGTGCGTCAGTTGACGGCGATTCTCGGAGATCTGCCTGGCTTCGAACCCCGGCTGCTGCTCAATCGCTTGCCACGCCTCCTGGGGGAACCCGATTTGCGGCGCATGGGCGCTGAAGTGGCCCGGGGACTAGCGGAACGGGGAGTGGTCCGACTGTTGCGCGATGTGTTGGTGACTCCAGCCTGAGAGCTGGCGGTTGGAGGACGGTCCACCCTGACGACCCGCATTAGATTGGTTGGATTGCGCAGGCATCAACACAGCCAATGAACAGGCCAGAGGGAAGGAACAGGCCAGAAAGAAAAATCATGCAAAAAGCAAACCATTACGGCCAAACAAGCCGCATGGTTTCCTGCTTTCTCGCTCTTGCCCTGAGCTGCGCTCCAACCACTGTCCAGGCAGCAGAACGGGTCGTGTTGATCAGTGGGGCCTTCCGCCGCTCGATTCCGATTGAGGAATTCGACACGTTGGCCAGCACCGGCCAAGCTCCCGGTTTCCTTGGAGATCTCCTGCGGCTCGGAAGACAAAACCCGCGCCAGCTGAGCAAGCTGCTGAATGAAAAAGTCAACCTTCCTGTTCCTTTGGTGAGCCGCCTTCTCAATACCCGCATTGGCGAGGCCGTGCTGGATCGAGTGGCGGTGATTGTTCACCCCACCCGCTCACCAGAAGATGGAATCAGCGCCCTGCGGTCCGCCGTGGTGCTGGGCATTGCCGAGGGAGACGGCAACCTCTCTGCCCTCGGCTTTTTGAAGGCCTATCCCACGCGGGAAATGGCCGTGAATGTGCCCGCACTCCTCACCTTGGCGAGAAAAGCCAGCTCCATCAGCGACCTCATGCGCTTCTTCTCGGAATCCCCCCTGGATGGCCTGAGGGGGGGAGAGCATCCCAGCACGAAAGGGGCGCAAAAGAGCTCCTAAATCCATCGCCAAGGCGGGCTCCAACGGATCCGATTCCCCAATCAGATCCACCACAGCGAATCAGCGGCTTAGATTCAGTCGTTTCCCCCCTCTGCCCCGTGCCCCTGCTCCAAGCCCTGCGTCGCCTGGGTCAGCGTCCCACGATGCAGGATTGGCCCGGGTTGATTGAGGCCTACAGACCCTGGCTGCCGGTGACGGCTGCTACCCCTGTGATCACCTTGCGGGAGGGGGCAACTCCGCTGATCCCCGCCCCTGGCATCGCCAAGCTGATCGGCAGGGGGGTGCAGGTGCACCTCAAATACGACGGGCTCAACCCCACGGGCTCTTTCAAGGACCGGGGCATGACCATGGCGATCAGCAAAGCCAGGGAAGAGGGCTCGGAAGCTGTGATCTGCGCGAGCACCGGCAACACCTCAGCGGCCGCGGCGGCCTACGCCCGCCGGGGTGGCATGCGGGCCTTCGTGCTCATCCCTGATGGCTACGTCGCCCAGGGAAAGTTGGCCCAGGCCCTGCTCTATGGGGCAGAAGTATTGGCGGTGAAGGGCAATTTCGACCGTGCCCTGGCCATCGTGCGTGAGGTGGCGGAGCAGTACCCGGTGACGCTGGTGAATTCCCTTAATCCCTACCGCTTGCAGGGCCAGAAGACGGCCGCTTTCGAAGTGGTGGATGCCCTGGGAGACGCACCAGACTGGCTGTGTATTCCTGTTGGCAATGCGGGAAACATCAGCGCCTATTGGCTGGGCTTCAAGGAATACCGCAAGGCAAGCCTGTGCCAGAAACTTCCGCGCATGATGGGGTTTCAAGCCGCCGGTGCCGCCCCTCTGGTGTTGGGCCACACGGTGGATCAACCCGACACGATTGCCACCGCGATCCGCATCGGCAATCCAGTGAACAAAGAGAATGCGATTCGGGCCCAACAGGAAAGCGAGGGGGCCTTCATGGCCGTCACCGATGGGGAAATCCTGGAGGCCTACAAGCTGCTTGGCAGTGGGGAGGGGGTGTTTTGTGAACCAGCCAGTGCGGCCTCCGTGGCGGGGCTCCTGAAGCGAAAACACGAGGTGCCTGACGGCAGCACCGTGGTGTGTGTGCTCACCGGCAATGGCCTGAAAGATCCCACCACAGCGATCGAACACAACGACTCCCGCTTTCACACCGGGCTGGACCCTGACACCGCGATGGTGGCCAAGGTGATGGGGTTCTAGGCCTCTTCTCGGGAGCGACCAGCCCACCAACTGACCGGGGAAAACCTGGGGGGGACCCCCCGCTGGGGCGGGGGAAAGCGAGGAGATGGATCGCCCCTTTGGCATTCCCAGTTTTCCCCAGGGCCGAAAATTGGGGAAAAAGGGGCCGTTCTTCCCAATCTCCCGTTGCCAATCCCCACGATCCCGGCCGAAAAAAACAAGATGACATAAGGACTCTCGGGTGTTTTCCACCGTTTCCCCAGGCCCTATTACGACTGGATTTAGTTTTTTAAGAAAAAAATCTATTTCTCTACAGCTGGAAACCGGATCCCATAGCCCCCTGGGCCTTCGGGGAGCCGAACTGGTTGCGCATGGCCCCATGGTGTGAAACCGTATGGCGGCTGATCCGTGCCCATCTCCAGGCCCCTATGAAGCTGGTTTGCTCCCAGGCCGAACTCAGCACCAGCCTCCAGCTGGTGAGCCGGGCCGTCGCCGCTCGCCCCACCCATCCCGTGCTGGCCAATGTGCTCCTCACGGCGGATGCAGCCACCAATCGGCTCAGCCTCACCGGCTTTGATCTCCACCTCGGCATCCAAACCACCCTCCCCGCCAGCGTGGAAAGCAGTGGCGCCGTCACCCTGCCGGCTCGCCTCTTCGCCGACATCATCACGCGCCTCTCTGCCGATAGCCCCATCACCCTCAGCTGTGAAGAAGGCCAAGAGCAGGTGGAACTCACCAGTCTCTCCGGCACCTACCAAATGCGGGGCATGAGCGCGGACGACTTCCCCGATCTTCCCCTGGTGCAGACCGGCACGCCGATTCAGCTCGATCCCAATGCCCTGGTGCAGGGGCTCAAGGCCACCCTCTTCGCCAGCAGTGGCGATGAGTCCAAACAGCTCCTCACCGGCGTGCATTTGCACCTCGATGCCGAGGGCCTGGAGTGTGCCGCCACCGATGGCCACCGCCTTGCCGTGCTCCGGCTCCCCCATCTCCAGCAGGAGGCCGCCGCCGCAGGGGATGGGGAGTCCTTCTCTGTCACCGTGCCGGCCCGCTCCCTGAGGGAACTGGAGCGGCTGCTGAGCGGGCGCCCCTGCGCCGATCCCCTCAGCCTCTTCTGCGATCGGGGGCAGGTGGTGCTGCTCTGGGCCGATCAGGTGCTCACCACCAGGAGCCTGGAGGGCACCTATCCCAACTACGGGCAGTTGATCCCCGCCAGCTTCAGCCGCACGGTGAGCTTGGATCGGCGGGCCTTCACGGCCTCACTGGAGCGGGTGGCGGTGCTCGCGGATCAACACAACAATGTCGTGAAGATCTCCCTGGATCCTGCCCGGGGTGTGGTGATCATCACGGTGGATGCCCAAGACGTGGGCAGCGGTTCGGAACAACTTCCCGCGGAGATTGAGGGGGAGCCCATCGATATTGCCTTCAACGTGCGCTATCTCCTGGAAGGGCTCAAGGCCATCGGCACGGAGCGGGTGCGGATCCAATGCAATGCGGCCACCACCCCCGCGGTGCTCTCTCCGGTGGGGAATGAGGCGGACTACACCTACCTGGTGATGCCTGTGCAGATCCGCACCTAAGGCCTTGGCCCTTCCTGAGCTGCTGCTGCTGAGTGATCTGCTGCGCCGCAGGGTGCGTTGCGATCAGGGCCTCGACCATGGAGCCGGCCAAATGGCCTGGATGCATCCACCGGTGCATCGGCTTCTGGGCTGGGTGAGCAAACCCTCCGCTCTCCAGCAGCGACGGTTGGTGTGGCGCCTGGATCAACTGCGGGGCCTCAGTGAGCAGGAGGTGTTCGTCAAAGGCGAACCGGCCGTCAGCGATGCTGCCACCGTGCAACGGCTGCCCACACTTTTGGATGCTCAGCTCCTGGGGGCGGGGGGCCAACCCCTCGGCAAGGTGGCTGATGCGGCGGTGGAGCTGCGGTCTGGCCGGATTGCTCACTATCTGGTAGCCCGCAGTGATCCCCGCTTGCCGGGCACGAGCCGCTGGCGCCTGAGCCCAGATCGCATCGTGGATCAACAAAGTGGGCGGGTGTTCACCGCCCTCAAGGATCTCGACGATCTGCCGTTAGCCCGCGCCAGCGTGCGCCAAGACCTGCTTCGCCGCTCCCGTCGCTGGCGGGATCAGGTGGAGCAGGAGACGAGCCGCCTCAGAGAACGGTTTCAGGACGCTGGGGGTGCCCTGGAGGATCGCCTGGAGGGATGGTTGGAGGAGCCGCCCTGGGAGGCCCAGGGGCGGGACCGCCCCCAGTCCCCGGATCCCCCAGGGGTGGATCCCCTCGAGGATTGGCCCGACGAGCCCTCTCCTCCGCCCCGGCCCCGAACCCCAAGCCGTCCGCCCTCAACGGAGGTGGACGATCCCTGGGTCTGAGTCCAGCCAAGTGGCGCCTGGGTGGGAGACTGGCCCTTGAGCCTGGAGCAAGGAGACGCCGTGGTGCTGCCACCCGCCGACGCGGTGCAGGAGGCCCTGCGCAAGGAGAACCTCAGCCAGGCGGATTATCTGGAGATCTGCCGGCGGCTGGGGCGGGAACCCAACCGGGCAGAACTGGGCATGTTTGGGGTCATGTGGTCGGAGCATTGCTGCTACCGCAACTCCAGGCCGCTCCTGAGCCAGTTCCCCACCAGCGGTCCCCGCATCCTGGTGGGGCCTGGCGAAAATGCCGGTGTGGTGGATCTGGGAGAGGGTCAGCGGCTGGCCTTCAAGATCGAGAGCCATAACCACCCCTCGGCGGTGGAGCCTTTTCAGGGGGCCGCCACAGGGGTGGGGGGCATCCTGCGGGACATCTTCACCATGGGGGCCCGGCCGATCGCCCTTCTCAATGCCCTGCGCTTTGGCCCCCTCGATGAGGAGCGCAATGTGGGCTTGATGGAGGGGGTGGTGGCCGGCATTGCCCATTACGGCAACTGCGTGGGCGTGCCGACGGTGGGGGGGGAAGTGGCCTTTGATCCGAGCTATTCCGGCAACCCTCTGGTGAATGCCATGGCTCTCGGCCTGATGGAGACCGAGGCCATCGTCAAAGCTGGAGCCGATGGGGTGGGGTTTCCTGTGGTGTACGTGGGCAGCACCACCGGACGGGACGGCATGGGGGGGGCCAGCTTCGCCAGCGCCGAACTCAGCGAGGCCTCCCTCGACGATCGCCCTGCCGTGCAGGTGGGTGATCCCTTTCTCGAAAAAGGCCTGATCGAGGCCTGTCTGGAGGCGTTTCACAGCGGCGCTGTGGTGGCGGCGCAGGATATGGGTGCGGCGGGTTTGACCTGCAGTTGCTCCGAGATGGCCGCCAAAGGGGGCCTGGGGATCGAGCTAGATCTGGACCGGGTGCCTGCCCGCGAGAGCGGCATGAGCCCCTACGACTACCTGCTCTCGGAATCCCAGGAACGCATGCTCTTCGTCGTCAAGCCAGGGCGGGAAGAGGAGCTGATGGCCCGGTTCACCCGCTGGGGATTGCAGGCGGCCGTGGTGGGTCGGGTGCTCCAGGACAATGTGGTGCGGGTGTTGCACCAGGGAGCCGTGGCGGCTGAAGTGCCCGCGAGCGCCCTTGCCGAAGACACCCCTGTGAATGCCCACGAGCTGTTGGCCGAGCCTCCAGCGGAGATCCAGGCCCTCTGGCGCTGGAGCGAAACCGAGTTGCCTGAGGCCACCGCGGCTGGCGTCGCCCTCGGCGATGGCCGCTTGCCCTGGGGGGATGTGCTGCTGCGCCTCCTCGATGACCCCACGATTGCCAGCAAGCGCTGGGTGTGGCGCCAGTACGACCATCAGGTGCAGGCCAACACCGTTGTGCCTCCTGGCGGGGCCGACGCCGCCGTTCTCCGGCTGCGGCCCCAGCAGGGCCCAGGCTCCCTGGAGTCCAGCCAGCGAGGTGTGGCCGCGGTGGTGGATTGTCCCAACCGCTGGGTGGCCCTCGATCCGGAACGGGGTGGCATGGCGGCCGTGGCTGAAGCCGCCCGCAACCTCAGCTGTGTGGGGGCCGAACCCCTCGCCGTGACGGACAACCTGAATTTCCCCTCCCCTGAGACGCCAACGGGCTACTGGCAATTGGCCATGGCCTGTCGGGGCTTGGCTGAGGCCTGCGCGGCCTTGGCCACTCCGGTCACCGGGGGCAACGTGTCGCTCTACAACGAAACCCGCTTGCCCGATGGCCGCCTGCAACCGATCCACCCCACGCCGGTGGTGGGAATGGTGGGATTGGTGACGGATCTGGCCCAGGTGCGCGGCCTGGCGTGGCGCCAGGCTGACGATGCCATTTGGCTTTTGGGCGTGCCACCTGGGGATGCCAGTGAGGAGCGGGTGGGGCTGGCTGGCAGCAGCTACCAGGGGGTGATCCATGGGCTTCTCTGCGGCCGCCCGCCCCGGGTGGATCTGGAGCTGGAGCGGAGGGTACAGGGCCTGTTGCGGCAGGCGATTGCCGCGGATCTGGTGGCTTCCGCCCACGACCTCAGCGATGGGGGGTTGGCCGTGGCCCTGGCGGAGGCCTGCATCGCCTCTGGGATGGGAGCCCAGGTGGCCGTGCCATCCAGCGCTGAACGCTGTGATCGGCTGTTGTTTGCTGAGGGCGGCGCGCGGGTGTTGGTGGCTGTGCCCCAGGAGCGGGAGGGGGCCTGGCAGGCGCTTCTGGCCGAGGTCTTCCCTGGAGAGGCTCCCGTTCCGGCCACCCGGCTGGGTACGGTCACCGCCTCTGCCGACCTGGTGATGCGACAGGGGGAGGCTGTGGTGCTGCACCTGCCGGTCAACCAGATGGGGGAGGCCTACGAGCAAGCCCTCCCCAGGCGGATGCGGCAAGCCGGCCTTCCGCCGGATCGGTGATGCGTCAAGATGGATTGTCCGCAACGGTGAAACCCGTTCCGTGACGCAACCTCTGTCCCTTAGCTCCTCTGGGCCCGTGAAACCTTCCGAGCCCACTGGTCAGCAGACCCCCGCAGAGGAGTGGATCCCTTCCGAATCCGATCGCCCGGACAAGCCAGAGGAAGCCTGTGGGGTGTTCGCGGTCTTGGCTCCGGGCCAGCCGGTGTCCAACCTCACGTATTTCGGGCTCTACGCCCTGCAGCATCGAGGCCAGGAATCGGCTGGTATCGCCGTCTTTGATGGCCCCAGGGTGCGTCTTCATAAAGATATGGGCCTGGTGAGTCAGGTGTTCGATCAGCAGGTGCTCGATCGCATGCCCGGCCACTTGGCCATCGGCCACAACCGCTATTCCACCACCGGCAGCAGCAAGGTGTGCAACGCCCAGCCCGTGGTGCTGACCTCCAGGTTGGGGGCTTTTGCCCTCGCCCACAACGGAAACCTGGTCAATGCCTCGGAGTTGCGTCGGGCTCTCGAGCACCTGGCTGAGGAATTCACCTCCACCACCGATTCGGAGCTCATCGCCTTTGCCCTCCAGCAGGCCGTGGAGGCGGGCATGGGTTGGAATGAGGCCATCCGTACGGCCGCAGGCCGTTGTCGCGGCGCCTTCAGCCTGCTGATCGGCACCCCGGAAGGCCTCTTCGCCCTGCGGGACGGCCACGGCATCCGTCCCTTGGTGTTTGGCCGGCTGGGGGACCCCGAGCTGGGCCAATGGGTGGCCAGCAGCGAATCCTGTGGCCTTGACATCATTGGCGCCACTTACACCGACGATGTGCAACCCGGGGAGTTGGTGCATTTCCGCCCCGGTGATCTGATCCCTGATCGTCAACGCTGGCAGGAGCAACCACCCAAGCTCTGTGTGTTTGAGATGATCTACTTTGCTCGCCCAGATAGTCGATTCTTTGGTGAAT
>JBIIJA010000376.1:0-2770 GCA_044234195.1 Cyanobium sp.
CCCCTCCCCCAATGCTGCGCCAGTTGGCTCCCTCCTTCTTTTCCACCCCTGATCTGTTGCTGAATCCCAAACCATGACCGCCGCTACCGACCAAATCCTCGAACAACTGAAAACCCTCTCCCTGCTCGAAGCCTCCGAGTTGGTGAAGCAGATCGAAGAGGCCTTCGGCGTGTCCGCTGCTGCCTCCGCTGGGGTGGTGATGGCCGCTCCTGTGGCCGCCGCCGCCGAAGCGGTGGAGGAGCAGACCGAATTCGATGTGATCCTCGATAGCTTCGACGCGGCTGCGAAGATCAAGGTGCTCAAGGCCGTGCGTGAAGCCACTGGCCTGGGTCTGGGCGAAGCCAAGGCCCTGGTGGAAGCGGCTCCCAAAGCCGTCAAAGAAGGCATCAAAAAGGAAGATGCCGAGGCCCTCAAGAAAACCATCGAAGAAGCCGGCGGCAAAGCCACCATCAAGTGATTCCGGCCTCTGGCCCATCCACCTGCCACCAGCCCCCTCTGGGGGCTTTTTTTTGGCTGCTCCCACAGGGTGTGGTCCGCTTGCCCCCCAGGGGAGGGGGACCAGAGGTGGATGGGCAAAAAAAACCCTGCCGAAGGCAGGGCTGGGGATTGGAACGTTGGCCGGGAGTCTGTCCTCGTTTCGACCCTGGCTTGGCGTTCCGCACTCCTCACACGCCAGAAACTTAACGAGACTCCTTCATCTGGCACAGGGCCACTGGCCACCAGTGTAACTGGCTACAAACCTTGCGCCTGGGCGTAGGGGTCGGAGGAGGGCTGCACACGGGCTTCTGGTCCCATGCGCTCCTGATAGGGAATCACTTGGAGCGACACCACCCCTGGGCTCGGAGCCTCAGCGGCAAATTCCGTCGGAGTCCCTCTATCGGCTGGGGCGGCGGCAGGAGGGGTGCGGAACCGGGCCCTGGGGAGCGCTGGGCGAAGGCCCTCGGTGGGAGGAAAGCTGGCTGCCCTCTCCTGCCGACTTCTCCCCAGTGGAGGGGGAACCAGGGGGGGAATGGGCTGGTCCTGCTGCTGCTGGGCCAGGGCCTCGGGGGGCCGGCCTCGGGAGGCGGCGATCAGGGTGTCGAGGGGCTCGGGATTGTTGAAATAGATATGGTTCAAACTGCGGCCGCCAAACACCCGTCGGCGCAAGTCCCAACCCGGCTCCAGCTGGAGGGAAACGAAGAGATCCCGATCCCGGCGGGGAATCACGCCCCGCCCCACCAGAAGCTCCCTATCCTGACTTGGCGACGAGGCCAGCAGCCGCAGCTCTCCCCTCTGCTGCTCCAGGCGCAGGCGAAAGGCATGGTTGAGATCCGTCTCCCCGATTCGGAGGGAGAAGCCATTGCTGTCGATGAACCGGCCACAGATGCCGGTGTAATCGAAGCGATTGAGGGTGGGATCCACCAGGCCATCGGGGCGTGGTGTCCAGCAGAAGGGGCGGGAGCGCTGTTGCTCCAGCACCACCAGATTCCAATCGTCGCTGCCCACCGGCCTGGCCAGCACGGCAAAACTGGCGGCGTTGACCGGGGCGCTGGAGAACAGGCCATCGGCCCAAGCTCTGGGCATCAACCCGGTGGCGGGTGAGGCCCCAGCCACCAGGGCGAGGGTGGCCAATGCCAGGTATGGTCGCTTCATGGTGGGAAGGCGTTGGCCCCGCCGAAGCGGAGAAGGCGGCCTATTAAAGCCACAGCAGCGCATTGGGCAACACCCACACGTCAAAACAGGGAGCAGCCATGGCCACATCCAAAGGCGACGGGGAGGGCGTGGGTGCCAGCGTAGAGAGCCCCCGGGTGGTGTTAGCGGCCTGTGATGGGGCCTGCAGCGGCAATCCGGGCCCTGGGGGGTGGGGTGCGCTGTTGCGGTTTGAGGATGGCTCCGTGAGGGAGCTGGGGGGGTTTGCGGCCGCCACCACCAACAACCGCATGGAACTGACGGCGGCACTGGAGGTGTTGCACCTGTTGCGCACCCTGCCGCGCCATCCCCAGCTCGTGATCCTCACCGATAGCCGCTACCTGGTGGATGGCCTGGGGAAATGGCTGGCGGGGTGGAAGCGGAAGGGCTGGCGCACGGCTTCGGGTGGGCCCGTGCTCAACCGGGATCTCTGGGAACAGCTGGATGCGGCGCGGCTGGAGGGGGTGGGCCTGGAGCATGTGCGGGGTCACAGCGGCCATCCAGAAAACGACCGCTGCGATGCGATCGCGGTGGCTTTTTCCCGCGGCGCCGTGCCCCCACTGGCAGGAACCTCACCAGCCCAAGGGCTGGACGCCAGCCCAGGATCCAAGCCTGAAGCCAAGCCGGGAATCAAACCGCCTGCTCAAAATCCGGCCCCAACCCAGTCGCAGAGCCAGACCCCACCGCCGACCCCAGACCACTCCCCAGCGGATGGTCCCGTGGCAGATCCAGCCCCTCCCGCCCTCCAGCGGCTCCTGGGCCGGCTGGAGCTGGCGGATCGCCTGGCGGCCGGCGGCTATGGGCTCACGGCGGTGGAACTGGCGCCCCTGGTGGAGCGTCCCCTGGGCCAGCTGGAGCAGCTGGCCCACAAGCAGCAGCCCTGGCGCTGGCGCGACTGGCTGGTGGAGCCCATCGGCGAGGGACGCTGGCGGCTGCGACGCGCCGATGGAGGATGGGCGCCCGAGGCGTGAGAGGGGCGAGCATGGGCGTCAGAGAAGCAAGGACCACCGGAGCGATCTATCGGCGGCTCCTGGGCCCCCTCCTCCGACAGGACGAGGGGCTGGATGCGGAGCTGTTGAGCCGTCTCACGCTCACCACCCTC
>JBIIJA010000281.1:0-3779 GCA_044234195.1 Cyanobium sp.
CACCCCTTCGCGCACCTCCCAGCCCCAACGGCGCAGCTCACCGGCCACCAGGGCTGCCGTCTGTTGCTCATGGCCGCTCAGCTCGGGATGGCGATGGAGATGGCGCCGGAGCTGCACCAGCTCGGGGAGGGCCTCCTGGAGCGCCCCATCCAAGCCGAGGGCAGTCCAGTCGGGAGGGGCAGCCTGCACGGCGGGGGTGGAAGAGGGCAAGTCCGGCAGTCTGGCGCGCTGCATCAGGTGGCAAGGGAAAGAAATTGGTCCAAAGCCTGCACTGCCTCTGGCGGCCAGCGCCGTATCTGCCGCAGCCATTCGGGCTGGCGGTAGCGGGGATCCAGGCCGGAGGCCGCGGCCCAGTGGCTTTCGGCTTCCCCAAAGGCCCCCCGCCTCCAGAGCACCGCCGTGAGGGCGGCACGGGCATCGGCGAAGAGGGGGTGGCGCCGGATGAGCGACCGCAGTTCGCGCTCGGCTGTGGCGGCATCGCCCAGTTGGAAGGCGGCAAGCGCGGCGCTGGAGCGGGCCATGGCCATGCCGGGTCGGGCCTCCGCAGCGTCGGTAAAACAGACCCGGGCCTTCTGCCAGTCTCCGAGGGATCCTTGGACATTGCCCAGGTTGTAGAGGGCCGCAGATTCCTGGGGATCGCGGGCCAGGATCCAGCGGTAATCCGCCGCGGCGTCCTGCCAGCGGCCCAAAGCCTCTTCAGCGGTGCCGCGGTTGAGGTGAGGATCCAGATGGCTGGGATCGATCTCCATCGCCCTGGTTTGATCCGCAATCGCCCCCTCCGCATCCCCCAACATCAGGCGCACATTGCCGCGGTTGCTCCAGGCGGCCGCATCGGTGGGGGTCGCCTCCAGGACCTCCGTCCAAAGGGCGAGAGCCTCCTGGAGCCGGCCCTCCTGGCTGGCGGTCAGGGCCCGCTCAAAGCGCTGGGCCGCCCCCGCCTGGGCGGGCGCCTGAAGGGCCTCCACGGGAAGAGGGGCCCAGCTCAACCAAGCCACCAGCAAGGCCATCAGAGCCAGCCTGAAGCCCTGCCGCAACGTCATGCCGAAAGGCCTCCACCGCCTGCGAGGTAGGAGCGGCCTGCCTCTGTGAGGATCCTGCCGCGAGGGGTGCGCTGCAACAAACCCAGCTGCAACAGAAAGGGCTCCACAACCGTCTCCAACGTGGCGGGATCTTCGCCAAGACCAGCCGCCAGGGTATCCAGTCCAGCCGGCCCACCGCCGTGACTTTCCAACAGCTGACGCAACAGCTGGCGATCACTGGCATCCAACCCCTGGGCATCCACCCGATGCAGTTGGAGGGCGGATGCCACCACCTCCACCCCGATGCGCTGCACCCCATGCACGCTGGCGTAATCCCGCACGCGCCGCAACAGACGATTGGCGATCCGCGGTGTGCCCCGGCATCGGCGAGCCACCTCCCGGGCCGCTGCCTCCTCCAACTCCAAAGCCAACAGCCGGGCGGCCCGCTCCACAATGGCTTGTAGATGGTTGAGCTCGTAAAACTCCAGCCGTTGAATCAGCCCGAAGCGATCCCGCAGGGGCGAGCTCAGGGCCCCGGCCCGCGTGGTGGCGCCCACAAGGGTGAAAGGGGCGAGGGGCAGGCTGCGGGTGCGGGCCGTGGTGCCCTTGCCGACGGTGAGATCGAGCCGGAAATCCTCCATCGCGGGATAGAGAATCTCCTCAGCAACCCTGTTGAGGCGATGGATCTCGTCGATGAAGAGCACCTCATGGGGTTGCAGGTTCACCAGCAAGCCCACAATGTCGCGGGGGCGCTCCAAGGCTGGCGCGCTGGTGATGCGGCAACGCACGCCCAGCTCCTCAGCCAGCACCAGGGCCATGGTGGTCTTGCCCAGCCCGGGAGGTCCGTGGAGCAGCACGTGGTCGAGGGCTTCGCCGCGGCCCCGGGTGGCCTCCACGGCGATGGCCAACACCTGTTTGAGCTCCTCTTGGCCGATGTAATCCGCCAAACGGCGAGGGCGGAGGCCATCTTCCCGTCGATCGCCCGTGGGCTCAGCCTCTGGATCCTCGGCCCCCTGGAGCGGATCCACCAGCCGGCGCGGTTCGGCAGGGTCGCCCCCCCGGGCCCGGCGGCGGGTTCCCGTGGCGGGGGAGCGATCCTCGCCGGAGGACGGACTGGAGTGGGAGGAGACGATGGTCATGGTGGGAGGGTAACGGGCTCTGCCAGGGGGCTCCCCCCAGGCCAGGGCAACAGCCCGCCATCCCCATCCCACTCCCTTCGCGTAACGTCAAATCATCCACGGAGGCACGATGGCCAAGGGGCCCGGCAGGCGGGGAGGCACAGCCAAGGGGAACCCCTCCCAGCGACTCCTGGCAGACAACCGCTTTGCCCGCCACCAATACGACATTCTCGAAACCCTGGAAACGGGGATCGAGCTGCTGGGCACGGAAGTCAAGTCGATCCGGGCTGGCCAATGCAACATGCGGGACGGCTTTTGCCTGATCCGGAACGGCGAGTTGCAGCTGCATAACGTGCACATCTCCCCCCACAGCCACGCCGGCCGCTTCTTCAACCATGATCCCCTGCGGGTGCGAAAGCTCCTGGCCCACCGCCGGGAAATCGACAAGCTGCGCATCGCCCTGGAGCAAAAAGGTCTCACCCTGATTCCCCTCAACCTGCATCTCAAGGGGTCGTGGATCAAGGTGACGCTGGGGTTGGCGCGGGGCCGCAAGCTGCACGACAAACGCCACGAGGAGAAGCGCCGGCAAGAAGCCAAGGAGACTCGGGCCGCCATCGCCCGGATCTAACTCTTGCGGGAGGAACAGTTGGAGACCCCGGCCAGGAGACCCCGGGCCGGGGAGGCCAGACATCCATCAGGGGGTGGGGCCACTCTCCTGTTGGGGCTCGGGAACCACGGGCGGTGGAGCCTGGAGCGGTGGGGTGGTGGAAGGAGGGCTGGCAGGTGGGGTGGTGGGTGCAGTGGTGGGCGCCAGGGGAGCCGTGGGGCCTGGAGTGGCGGGGATCGTGGCTCCGGGTGCTGGCTCAGGGGGCTTGGCAGGGGTTCCCTCCGCAGGTGGTGAACCTTCGGTCTGTTCAGGTTTGGGAGGCTCAATGGCGGGCGGAGGAGGATCGGCCCGAAGCGACAAGCTGATGCGGGAGGGGGCCACCCCTTCGTTGGTGACCAGCAATTGCACAGGGGAGCTCTCCTGGGTGCCCAGATTCACCACCCGCAGGGGGCCCCGGGGCGCCAAGGAGCGGCCATCAGCGGCATAGACACTCATTTGCAACAGAGGCGTGCCGTTGACCCCGAGCACCAGGGCATGGCCTGCCGGCAGGCGAATCGGGAACAACCGGGCCCCGTTGGCGGGCACATCGGCGGCCAGCAGCTGGGTGATCTGGGGACGGGCATCGATGGGTTCGATCGAGAGGTTTTCCAGGGTTTGCACGGCGGCCGCATACCAGAGCTGGCGGAAGGGCTCCTCCGGCATCCCACCAGTGGAGCGGCCTGGCAGAAGATTTTGGGCGCTGCCGGAGACCAGCTGCTGCAGCACCTCCGCGCTCAGCCCCTGTTGGGCCAGGCTCTTCTGGCGCTCCTCCCAATCGGCTGCAGAAAAACTGCCCAGCCGGCGGCGAATGCCCAAGGGCAGCTGCTCCACCCGTGCCATCCAGTCTTCCGCCAAACCGTTCCATGCCTTCCGCAGGGGAGCATCCTCCAGAGAATCGCTGGGTAGTCGACCGCGACGTTCTGGGTATTGGGCCAGCAAACTGGCATTCACCACATTGAGAAACCAGCTCCGATCGATCTGCAGGGCCCGCAGGCG
>JBIIJA010000180.1:0-5108 GCA_044234195.1 Cyanobium sp.
CCTCTTGCCAGAGGAGGCGGTAGATGATGTGCAGGGCCTCCTGATCCACCACGCGCACGGCGTCATCAATGGGCGCCCCCTCCAGGTTGGCGGTGACGCGACTGTTGCCGATGCCCTCGGTGATCGAGTTGCCCTCGCTGCGCAACTGCCCCGAGGTGGCCCAGTGGTAGAGAGCGCTGCCGCAGGGATCGGCCAACACACAGCGCACCGCCGGGTTGCGCTCTTTCAAAAACATGGCCACCCCGGCGTAGGTGCCCCCGGTGCCCGTGGCGGCCACCCAGGCATCCACACGCCCCTCGCACTGTTCCCAGATCTCGGGACCAGTGGTGGCGTAGTGAGCGCGCCGATTGGCGAGGTTGTCAAACTGGTTGGCCCAGAGGGCCCCAGGGATCTCCTGGGCCAGACGGCCTGAGAGCCTCACGTAATTGTTGGGGTCGGCGTAGGGCACGGCCGGCACCGTGCGCACCTCTGCCCCAAGGCTGCGCAACAGGCCAATCTTTTCGGCCGATTGGGTCTCTGGAATCACGATCAGGGCCCGGTAGCCCAAGGCGTTGCACAGATGGGTGAGCCCGATGCCCGTGTTGCCCGCCGTACCCTCCACCACCGTGCCTCCAGGCTGGAGGTGACCACTGGCTTCGGCCTCCTGGAGAATGCCCAAGGCGGCGCGGTCTTTGACCGAGCCCCCAGGGTTCATGAATTCGGCCTTCCCGAGGATCTCGCAGCCGGTGAGGGCACTGAGGACCCGCAGGCGAATGAGCGGCGTGCGGCCCACGGCGCCGGAAAAACCTTCGGTGATCCCCCCCATGCCGTTGGCCTGATCCAGCGTGTGCATGCCGAGGATCGTAGGCACTGCCCCTAGGGTCTTCTGAAGCCATGGTGCCAGCGATCGGCCCTGCCCCCCTCTCGACGGCTGCCTCCACGCTGCTGCCCCGCCTGTTGGCCGTGCGACACCGGAGCGAGGCCCTGATCGCCCCTCTGGGGCCGGAAGATCTCTGCCTCCAGGGGATGGCCGATGCCAGCCCACCCAAGTGGCACCTGGGCCACACCACCTGGTTTTTCGACACCTTTGTGCTCTCCCCCCACCTGGTGGGCTGGCAGCCCCTGGATCGGCAGTGGTGTTTTCTCTTCAATTCCTATTACGACGCCGTCGGTGCCCGCCATCCCCGCCCCCAACGGGGCCTGCTCACCCGCCCACCCATCGAGGCTGTGCTGGCCTGGCGCAAACGGGTGGATCGGGGGCTGGAGCAGCTGCTCCACCAGCTCGACCAGCTCGCGCCGGAGCAAGCCGCCAGGCCCCTCCAGCTGCTGGAACTAGGGCTGCACCATGAGCAACAACACCAGGAGCTCCTGCTGATGGATCTGCTGGATGGCTTCAGCCGCAACCCCCTTGAGCCCGCCTATCGGCTCAACTCTGAAGCCGACCCCCCCGATCCACCCTCTGTCGCAGACGATGGCCCAACCTGGCTGGTCCACCCCGGCGGCCTGGTGGACATCGGCCATGGGGATTCCCACACCTTTGCTTTCGATAACGAGGGGCCCCGCCACCGGGTGTGGCTGGAGCCCTATCTCCTGGGCCGACGACTGGTGAGCAACGGGGAGTACACCACCTTCATCGCCGACGGGGGTTACTGCCGGCCGGAGCTATGGATGAGTGAGGGCTGGGCAATTGTGCAGGAGAGGGGGTGGCGCGCCCCGCGCTACTGGCGGGATGGGGAATGGGAATTCACCCTCGCGGGCCGTCAACCGCTCTTGAGCGATGCCCCGGTGCGCCACCTGAGCTGGTTTGAGGCCGATGCCTACGCCCGCTGGGCCAACGCGCGCCTGCCGAGCGAAGCGGAATGGGAGGTGGGCGCCCAAACGGCTGAGCTGCCCGGGGCCATCGGCAGCCTCTGGCAGTGGACGGGCAGCCCCTACAGGCCCTACCCGGGATTCGTGGCGGCCGGCGGTGCGGTGGGGGAGTACAACGGCAAATTCATGAGCTCTCAATTCGTGCTCCGCGGCAGCTCCAACCTCACGCCTCTCGGGCACGCTCGGCTCACCTATCGCAACTTCTTCAGCCCCGCCAGCCGCTGGATGGCCAGCGGAGTGCGCCTCGCCAAGGACGCCGCATGAGCCCTTCCCCTCCGGAGCTTGCCCTCCTCCAACCCGAACTGCTGGATCTCCACCCGGAGCCAGCAGACATGGCTCGGCTGGTGCGGGAGGGCATGGCCCGCACCCCGAAGCAGCTCCCCGCCTGGTTTCTCTACGACGAGGAGGGATCCCGGTTGTTTGAGCGGATCTGCGAGCAACCGGAGTACAGCCTCACCCGCAGCGAAACCGAGCTGCTGCAGCGGCTGGGCCCCGACTTGGCGGCCGCCCTGGGGAGCGGCACGCTGGTGGAGTTCGGCGCCGGAAGCGCCCGCAAGGTGAGCCCCCTGCTGGAGGCCAGGCAGCAAAGCGCCTATGTCGCCCTCGATATCAGTGCCCAACACCTGGCTGATGCCTGCGAACGGCTGCAACAGCGCCATCGGTGGCTCCCTGTGCTGGGCATCTGCTGCGACTACAGCTCCCTGGCCGCCTTGCCGGCCCACCCCCTGCTCCAGCAGCCCCTGATCGGCTTTTACCCGGGCAGTTCCCTCGGGAATTTCGATCCGCCAGCTGCAGCCCACCTGCTCGAGCAATTCGCGAAGCTGCTAGGGGAAGGAAGTCGTCTGCTGATCGGCCTCGACCAACCCAAGGCGGTGGCGCGGCTGGAGGCGGCCTACAACGATGCGGCGGGCTGGTCGGCCGCCTTTGCCTTCAATCTCCTGCAGCGGCTCAACCGGGATCTGGGGGGAGATTTTGATCCTGAGGGCTTTGTCTATCAGGCCCATTGGGACGCCAACGAAAGCCGCATTGCCATGGCCCTGGTGAGCCGGCGCCCCCAACGGGTCACTCTGGGAGGCGAGGTTTATCCCTTCGCCGCCGGCGAACCCCTGATCACGGAGTACAGCGTGAAATACACCCCCGAGCGGTTTCTGGCCCTGGCCAGGGAGGCGGGCTGGCGCCCCTTGGGCCGCTGGAGCGATGGGGCGGAGGATCTCTCCCTCCACCTGCTGGAGAGGGCAAACTGAGGGGATCCCATCCGAAGTCGACGCCACAGGATCTCCCATGAGCCGCGAGGAACAACGAGAGGCCATGCGCCAGGTGCGTGAGGGTCTGATCGGGGAGCTGGACACGCTCTATCACCAGGCGTTTGAGCGCATCAGCGCCCTGGAGCTGGGGGAGGGGGCCATCGCCCGCCTCACCCAGCTGCTCCTGCGCTCCAGGGAGGCGGCCATCACCCCCCTGCAGGAGGAAATCGAGGCCCCACTGATCACCGTTGCGCCAGGCAGCCAGCCGACGGAGGAGGTGTGATGGCGGGATCAGGAAACTGGCTCGATCAGCTCGAAGCCCGACTGGAGCAGACCTTGGAGGGTTTCTTGAGGGCCAACCCCCAACAGGAAACCTTGCTGGCGGAGCAACAAGCCCGCGAACGGCAGCAACAACTACGGCGCGATCGGCTGGGCCTGAAAACGGAAGCCGAGCTACAGCGCCAGGGACTGCTGCGGCTGGCGGAGGACATCCGCTGCTGGCAGGGGCGAGTGGACCGGGCGAAGGGAGCTGGAGCCCTGGATCTGGCGGGTCGGGCGGAAGCGCACATTGCCACCCTGATGGAGCAGGGCCGAGCCCGCTGGCAAACGCTGGATGAACTGGGCGAGCGGTTCGCGGCGGTGGAAAAGGAGCTGCGGGAGCTGAGCGCAGCCAACCGCAGCGGAGCGCCTGCTTCTGGAGCCCGGGGCCCAGAAGCGGGGGCAGCGGCCAATGACCGCAATTCCAGTCAAGGTCTGGAGGCAGATTGGGCGGTGTTTGAGAGCCAACTGGAACTGGAGGAACTGCGTCGCAAGATGGGTCTCTGAGAAGAGACCAAATGAAAGTTCACTTGGCGATCATGCGAGAGAGGAGGGGTGAGGCCCTTTGCCCCCTGGACCGTGAGGACCCTCCCGGCACAAAGGTTGATCCCCATCCAATCATCTATTAATCTCTCAAATCAATCGCAGGGGAGCACTTGTCAACGCGCCAAACCGTGACCCTGGAAACCAAGTGCTGGCAGGGAGACTGGAAGCGAATCCTTTGTACAGACTGGCTAGGACAGCTTGCCGACCGAAATGGGCACCCCTTCGATCGACGAGTTTTAATGATCAACAACGTAGACAACATTTCACGGGTGATCAGGCATGCCGAATCGGCCGTTCAGGATGGTCGAATCACCTCCTATATCGTCGTAAAAGAGCATGCGGAGAAGGCCCTTGACTTCTTTGGCCTGACCGCGGAAGAATTTGGACGAGGATACGTCTATTCTATCGCCGAGCTGGTTGGCCTTTATTTTTGTCAAACAGACTACTTGCTGCATTTCGCTGGGGATTGCATGCCTCAAGAGCATTGCGAGTGGCTCCCACAAGCCATGGCGGCCTTCGAGGAAGACCCAAGAATCATGGTGGCCAATCTTTCATGGGATCCAATGAAATACCGCTATGAGCACAGAGCAGAAGCAGAGGCCATCTTCGGACGTCTAGGGACCTTTTATCTCGGCCAAGGATTTTCTGATCAATGTTACTTCGTACGGGCGGACGACTTTCGACGGAGAATGTACAAGGAAACCAATCCCTATTCAGAGCGATATCCTGATTACGGCGGCGAATTGTTTGAAAAGCGGGTGGATGCATGGATGCGCAATCACGACATGATCCGCGCCACCTTCAGTCAGGGGATTTACGATCATCTCCCCAAACCTCAACCCTTCTGGTCTCGCCTGCGAAACAAAGTTTCCTCCTGGCGCCAGGGCAACACTGGTTTCTCTAAAGCAAGCATCTCAACCTCAACAAGCTAGAACTCTCACGAAGGCCAAAGCGAGAATCGGCAATCTCCAGGAGTTGTTCACCGGCACGTCCTACCTGGCATAAACATCGGATTCAAAAAACATCAAATCGCGGTCGGGCTTTTTCATCTTTCCAGGACGGGCTCACCATAATCATCACTGTGCTTGCGATTCTGGGTGTTCTGGATTTCAGCTCAACCTCAGATGCATAGACCGTGAACCGTTAACGAAC